>NZ_JBFODQ010000028.1:98415-98557 GCF_040908355.1 Aeromonas sp. R2-2
CGCTCTTTAACAATTTGAATCAAGCAATCTGTGTGGGCACTCACAGCATCGAACATCAAAAACAATTTTTGATTTTCAATGTCTGGTGAAGTGACCAAGACGATTTCTTAGCAATAAGAAGTCGAACAGTTTATTTCAGCAA
>NZ_JBFODQ010000029.1:0-30027 GCF_040908355.1 Aeromonas sp. R2-2
CCGGCAGGAAAGAGCAGCGCCAACGCCAGATCGTTGGGATCCCCCAGCACAGAGCCCAGCTCGCGCCCTATGGTCACCCGGGTGCCCTCCACCAGCCCGATCCCGCTCGCCTTGTTGTAGAGGGCCACCAGCGCCACCAGACAGCCCGCCACCACAAAGGTGCGTACCGCCAGCGCAAAATCCCCCGGGGTGCGCACCAGCCAGGCGGTTGCCAGGGTCATCAGATAGATCTTGCTGTAGCTGCCGGTCCAGGTGGCGATCGCCTCACCCCGGTTGCTGGCAAACAGCACACCGATGGAGACCATCACAAAGAAGGCCGTCAGCCAGCTCAGGGCTGGACTCCAGTAGGGCTTGATCCGGCCGGTCAGCAAAATGTGCCAGACCAGCGCGCCGATGGCGGCCAGCGAGAAGAGCAGCGGGATCTTGAGAGGATAGAGCTGGGGGAACACCTCATGCAGCCGAAAGAAGGAGAAGGTGACAAACCCCAGCACCATCAAGAAGGGCCAGCGCAGGGCAAACCAGATGGCGGGAATGGCAAGGCCGAGCACCGGCAGCAGCAAGGGATGGGGTAGCCGCCACCAGAGCAGTGCCAGCACCAGACAGATGGCGCTTGCCCAGATGGCTGGCGTTAGACGAGCCATGATCCTGCCCACCATTGGCCGAGCCAGACCATCGCCAGCGCCCCAAGCGAACTGGCCCAGAGGGTCGAGAGGCGATACGGCAGCGGCAGCAACCGCTGGCTCACCAGATAAAAGGCGAGCGCCCGCACCAGATAGACCAGCAGCAGGGTCCAGATCACCCCGGCGACCCCGAAGGGAGGGATGGCGAGCAGAAAGCCTGCCACCCCAAGGGCGCTGCAGCCCAGATTGATCACCATCTGGGCATTACTCTTCTCGCCGCTAAAGCAGCCGACATTGAGCAAGTCCGAAACATTGCGCACCGCCATGCCCAGCACCAGCAGCGGAATATAGGCGATCGCCCCGTGATAGCTCTCCGGGGTCAGCCAGCGAATAAGCAAGGGGGCGGTGAGCCCGACAATCCCCGCGGTGACGAACCCCAGTACCGACCCCATCACGCTGTAGTGGGCATTGAGCCGCAATCCATCCGGCTCGCGCAGCAGCATGAAACGGCGGGGATACCACCAGAGGGCAAAGGGTTGCAGCAACAACCCCACCGCCAGCGCGAGCTTGCCCGCCACCGCGTAGTAGGCGAGCAGCGCCTCCCCCACCACATCGGCCAGCAACCAGCGATCCAGTCCGCTCAGGGCAAAGCCTGCCAGCCCGCTCACCACCAGGGGCAATCCATAGCGCAGCAGCGGCCGATAGTGCTGCCAGTCAAAGCGGATCCCGCTATCTCGCCACTGCCAGAGGCTCAGCAGCAGCGCCAGTGCAACGCAGGTCAGGGTGCCGGAGGCCAGCACCCCGCTCACGCCCCAGCCGAGCCAGAGCCACCAGCCAGTCAGCAGGGACTGGATCACCGCCTTGCCTGCGGTCACCACGAAAAAGAGCCGGGCCTGATTGCGCATCCGCAGCCATGCCAGTGGCACGCCGATCACCCCTTCAAACGGCAGGGCGCAGAGCACCCAGCGCACATCCGCAAGGCGGGTTTCAACCGGCAGCCAGGCTTGCACCAGAGGTGCCAGCAGCCAGAGCAGCACCAGACTGGCCAGGGCGATCAACCAGACCAGCCCAAACATGCGGGCCACCACCTGCTGGCGCTCCTGCTCATCTTTCGCCAATCCGGCAAAGCGGTAGAGGGCATCCACCAGCCCGAAGCCAAGGATCAGGGAGCCCAGATTGATGAGGGTCAGCAGCACCTCCAGCTGGCCGTATTCACGAGGCAGCAGCTGATGGGTCAACACCGGCAGCATCAGCAGGGAGATCCCCTTCATCAGGAGCAAGCCGCCGGCGTAATAGAGCATGGCAATCTGGTTCACACCAAGTTTCATAGGGCCTCCCAGCCACCCGAAGCATCCCGCTCCGGGTCAGCTACCGCTAATGCAAAGCCCACGCCACTCACTCCCGCCCTGAGACGATAGCTTCTCTGTGCGGCTTAACCGGCCTGAACAAGCCCAGAATGAGACTGGCATTTGCGTTTTGCACAACGCGGGCTGCAAATTGCACCGACCAGCGCAATCTGCCCCTCCTCTTAGCCCCATTTGGCCCGATCACACTGGGGTCGTCCTGTTGGCCCGATCCCTGCTTTCTGCTTAGCGAGCAACGGACTGCACCAGAGGGAGAGGTCGCCATGAACACCATCAACCTGCACCGGATGAAAAGCTGGGCCAAACAGGGGGAAACGCCACTGGCTCGCCGGGTATGGCGACTGGCCAAAAGCGCCCGCCACTGGTCATGCCCCGTGATCCCTCCCCTGCATCGGCTGCTTTATCGGCTCTATCTGCTGGGCAGCAACGCGCTGGCGACCCTGACCCGCACCCTTTGGTGGACCCCCTTGTTTCAATCTCGCCTGACGGCCCCCGCCCCGCGCCTCTATCTCTATGGCGGCATCCCCTATATCAGTGGCCCGGTCACCATCGAAATTGGTGCCGACTGCCGCCTCAGCGCCGCCATGACCATCAGCGGCCGGGCATCGAGCCAGACGCCAAAGCTGGTGATTGGCCGCAATGTCGGCATTGGCTGGCAGACCACCCTGGCGGTGGGTAGCAAGATAGTGCTGGGGGATAACGTCCGGATTGCAGGGCGTGCCTTTCTGGCGGGCTACCCGGGGCACCCGGTCAACGCCCGCGATCGCGCCCGGGGCTTGCCGGATCGCGATGAACAGGTGGGGGCCATTGTGCTGGAGCAGGATGTCTGGCTCGGCACCGGGGTGATGGTGATGGCTGGCGTCACTATAGGCGCCGGCACCATTGTCGCCGCAGGCAGCGTCGTCACTCGGGATCTGCCTGCAGGTGTGCTGGCAGCGGGTGTACCAGCCACCGTACTGCGCCCCTTGCAGCCACAAGATCACAGCGACCTCGCACACGCCTCGGAGACCTTTGCATGAAACCACACTCATTGCCGCAACTGGTGGTATTGGGAGAGGATTGGGGCCAGCACCCCTCCAGCACCCAGCACCTGATCAAGCGTCTGTTGCCCGATTATCAGGTGCTCTGGGTCAACTCCATCGGCATGCGCTGTCCCCGCTTTACCCTTCATGATCTCACTCGTATCGTCCGCAAACTGGGGGCCGTGCTGCGCAGCGCGCGCCATGCTGGCGGCCAGTCGGTTGCGCCAATCGACGCCAGCAGCCCCCGGGTTCTGCCGCCGCTCGCCCTGCCGCTGCCCGGCAGTCGGCTGGCGGGCAAGATCAATGGCCACTGGCTGGCGGCGCAGATCCGGCGCCAGTTGCCCGAGCTGGATCGCCCCTTGCTCTGGATCTCCCTGCCCAGCGCCGTCGATCTGATTGGCAAGCTCGAAGAGCGGGCGGTCATCTACTACTGCGGCGATGACTTCTCGGCGCTGGCAGGGGTGGATCATCAGGCCATCGCTCACTGCGAGGCCCGACTGGTGGAAAAAGCGGATCTCATTCTGGCCGCCAGCCCCGCGCTGGCCAGCCGCTTTCCCCCCCATAAAACCCGGCTCCTCAGCCACGGGGTGGATCTCGAGCTGTTTATGCCCCCCAGAGCGCGTCCAGCGGATCTCCCCTCCGGCCGTCCCATTGCCGGATTTTACGGCAGCCTGAGCGACTGGATTGATATTCCCCTGCTGGCAGAGACGGCGGCCGCCCTGCCCCACTGGGATCTGGTGCTGATTGGCCCGGTCCAGACCGATATCTCCCCCCTCAAGGGGCTCCCCAATATCCATCTGCTGGGGCCCCGTCCCCATCACACGCTGGCGGCCTATGCCCAGCACTGGCAGGTGAGTCTGCTGCCCTTTGTTGACAACGCCCAGATCCGTGCTTGCAATCCGTTGAAATTGCGCGAGTATCTGGCCGTAGGGCGCCCCATCGTCAGCACCGATTTTCCGGCCCTCGATGGCTATCGGGATCAGATCCAGCTCCCCTACGATGGGGAGAGCCTGGCCGAGGCCATCAACCGGGCCGCCTTTGATCAACCCAATCCGGGCTGGTTTCAGGAGAGTGGCTGGGAGGGGCTCACCCGCAGCGAAGGGCGCCACACGCGCCAGCAGCAGGTGGCCCTGCAAAGCTGGGATCACAAGGCTGCAGAGCTGAACAACTGGTTGAAGGGGCTGGCCGGATGAGCAGAGGGCTTTGGCTGGTTATCCTGCTCTGCTGCCATGCAGCAATGGCCGCCACCCGGCTGGAGTGGCAGACCCCGCTGCCCCTGACAGGCAACCAGACACCCCAGCGGCTCGATCTGAGCACCCACAACTGGCCAATAGGCAGCGATGATGAACTGGTGATCGAGGGCCATAACCCCAGCGCCCGCCCGCAAACCCTGATCCTGCGTATCGACGATAACGCCTCGGTCAACTACCGCAGCCGGGTCAATCTGGAGCGGATTGTCGCACCCGGCCCCTTCACCCAGCGCTTTGCCTTGAGCGAGTGGCGCACCAGCCAACCCAGAGCGCTGGCGCTGGACAAGCTCACCAAGCTCTATCTCTTTATGGCCGATAACGCCCCCTCAATGACCATTCACCGCTGGTACTGGGAGCCCGGTCTGACTCTGCCTGCGGGCACCATTGCGCTGGATCTAGGGGCGGCCGCCGCGCCCCGCTTTACCGGCTTTGAGGCCCTGAGCCCGGGGGATCCCCGGCTGATTGGCCACCCCACCCCCATCTTGCGCCCCTCCGGCGATGCCCTTGTGCGCGATGGGCTGCGCAATCTCGACGGAGTGCGACTGGACCTGGCCAAAGGGCGCTACCAGCTCACCCTCTGGCTCGATGACCCCGGTGAATGGGAGTACCTCCCCCACCCCTTCGAGCGCAGCGTGCTGGTCAATGGCGAGCCAATCTGGGCCGAGCAGTGGCAACCGCAGGAGTGGCTCACGCAGCGCTATCTGGCGGGACAATCTCGCGAGGCACTGCCAAACCCGGATCCCTGGCAGCTGTTCGGGGCACGACAGGGCGGCCCCGTTCATGTCACTCTGAACCACCGCGGCGGCCCGCTCACTATCACATTGGTGGGCCACTCACCGGATGCCAAATACCTGGCAGGGCTGCTGCTTGCCCCCTATCCGGCCCCCACCAGCAAAGAGGCTCTCCCGAATAGTGGAAAAGATCACGCCGTATTGGCCGACGCTACCGCCATCGTGCTGGCCAAGCAGCGCCAGCTGTTTTTGGAAAAGTGGACTCTGGCCCCCTATTCCCCAACCCCAGCCCCAGCCCCAGCTTCGCAGCAACTGAGCCTCACGCCGATTACGGATGCCGCCCCAACCCTGCAGATCGCCCCACTATCTGCGGCAGATGCGTTGCAGCAGGCTGCGCAACCGGTGCTGGCCGCCCGTGGCAGCCAGCTGTTGCTGGAGTTTGCCATCCACGCTGCCACCGACGATCCGGCCCCCTTGCTGGTGATCCAGCCCCCCGAACAGGCAGGATCACCGCTGGCGCTGACCCCCTATTACGGCAAGTGGCATCTGGTTCGCCCGCAGGCGAGCGGCACCCTGTTGGCCCCCTCGGATCAGGAGCTGGTCGAGGGGATCGCCGGGCTCACCCTGCTGGCAGGCGTACCTCGGCGTCTGGTGCTGCAAATGACCGTCCCCAGAGACGCCCCGGCGGGGCGCTATCAGGGCAATATTCAGCTGCTGAGCCAACAGCAACTGGTGCAATTGCCGCTAACCATCGAGGTGCTGCCGCTGACCCTGCCCGCGGCCAGCAAGCCGGTCGGCATCTATGTCGAAGCGCCCCCCTATCTGAATTGGCTGAGCCCCAATCCCGAGGCACTAAAAGAGCAGATCGCCGCGGCCAGTCGCTGCGATCTGGCGCGGCTCGCCAAGCTGGGGATCAGCGGCCTCTCGCCCGCCCTGCCACAGGATGAAGCGGGGATGCGGGAGATCATGGGAGAGGCGGCCGGGCTCGGCTTTGTGCCGCCCCTGCTGGCCTATACCCCGCTCAAACGCTGGGGGGGAGACCCTGCCAGCCAGCTTGATCAGTGGCAGGCCCGGCAACAGGGGCTGACCGCCAGCGGCTTGCCCCCGCTGGCATGGAGCCTCTTTGATGAGCCCGATCTTGCCACCCTGCCCGCCATCACCACCCTGGCGCGGGAGATGAAACGGCGGGATCCAGCGGTGATCCGCGCAGGCCACTTCAATCATCCGGGTCAGGTTGGTCTGCTGGCAGAGGTGGAGATTGCCCTGATCAACGCAGGCTTTGGCGCCGACAAGAGCGATGTGGCGCGAGTGCGCCAGCACAAGGTCACCCCCTGGTTTTACAATCTGGGCACCCCGAGAGCCGCCGGGTTTTACCTGTGGCAAAGCGGCGCCGAAGGCTATTTGCAGTGGCATGGCCGCATGCCGACCGCCCTGCCTTATGACCCCACCGACGGGCGGGAGAGCGACTTTATGCTGCTCGGCCCGCAAGCCTGCGAGGCGCACCGCCTCTCCCACGATCTGCTGCTGTTGCAGCAAGCCATCGAGGATCTGCGCTGGCTCGCCTGGCTGGAGCAGGAGGCCCGCTATCAAGTAGAGGCCGCCCTGCTGCTGGAGCGTCTGCGGGATCAGCTGCCGACCCGCTGGCAGGTGGCAGAGCAACTGCCCTCTGCCGCCTGGATCCAGTGGCGCCGCGAGATTGAACAACTGGCCAAGGGATTGAAAACATTGCAAACTGGTGCCAACTCATCCTCCTGAAGTGACTGCGTATGGCCAACCAGACTCCCCGCTCCACAGCCAAAGACAGCGCCCTGCGCCGCCTGTTGCCCCTTATGTTGCCGCTGCTGATCCTCACCGGTTGCGCCCGTCAGGAGCCGGTCAATGAGACCCTGCCAATCCTCAACCAGTTGCGGGAACAGCAAATGGCCGAACAGCCCCAGCTGCAACTGCAGTACCAGAAAGCGGAGACACAACTGCCAGCGGATCAGGAGCAGCTGCTGCATCAGTTTTTAGGACGCAAGGATCCGGCCCGAATTGCGCTGGTAAGCGGCCCCGGGCTGCAAACCGACATGCTGGAGAGTGCGCGGATGGCGAGCGTGCGACTGACAGCCCTCACCCGCTTGCTGGGAGCTCGCGCCATTGAACTGGAGCCCCGCTATGACCCCATGCTGGCCCCCAATACCTTGCTGATCCGCATTCTGCCAAACGGTGAATCGGGGGCGGTCACCCCAGCGGCGGCGCAATAAGGTCAATGCAAGAAGTCGGCAAAGCCACCCGATAGAGGGGATAAGGGGCCAGCCCCCACAACTTGCGCCAACCCTGGGTAAGACGGTACGAGAGCAGCGGCGGGCTCTGGTGCAACTCGCCTAAAAACATCACCCCCTGACTCATCCCTTCACCCGCCAGCGTCACTGACATCGCCTCGCTATCCGGCGCCACCAGCATGGCCTGCAGCAGGCCGTCACAGCGGGGATGGGCCAGCTGATAGCTGACATAGGTGCCGCCCAATACTGGCGTAGCCACCCGCAAGCGCCAGCCCAACTGGACCAGCTCCATCAGCATGGGTTTGGCCCCCTCATTGATCGCCCGGTTCTGATAACGCCACCCCATGGCGGCAGCACTGAGCAGCGCCACCAGCAACAGCAGCAGATATCCCTTAGACAGACCCATCACGGCGCCCCCTTAGAAACAGGATGGTCATCACCAGCAGCATCATATTGACCACCCGGCTCTGATAACGCCACCAACCGCAGATATCCCTTAGACAGACGCATCACGGCGCCCCCGGATAAAGAGGATGGTCATCACCAGCAACATGATGGCCCACTGGTAGAGCTGGGCCAGCGAGCCGGTATGCAGCCAGCCATACCAGCGCAGATCCAGGCTCATCAGCACCAACCGCAGCTGATTGGCCCCGATATAGAGCAGGCAAACCAGCAGCAACATGGGCCACTGCCGGTAGAGGGGGCGCTCAGGCGCCAGCCAGCAGCAGGAGACCAGCCAGGAGAGCACCACCAGATAGAGTTGAGAAAACGAGGAGCACCCCTTGAGCACAATCAGGGCATGGCCCCCCAACCGCTCGATGCGGTTGCCATCAAGGCGAGTCTCCCAGCCCAGCAGCTGCAACCACTGGCCCACTCCCCAGGCATCGAGCGCCAGCACAGGGCCGGAGAGCAGGGCAAACACCTGCTGCCCCCACAACACCGCCACGGTAAAGGCGAGCACAATCTGCAACACCGCCCGCTCATCGCCACTCTGATGACGGCGCCATAGCGAGGCCACCAACAGCAGACAGGCCAGCGCCTTGCAACTGGCGCTGGGGATCAGGATCAGCAGGATAAAGAGGGCGAGCGCCAGTGGATGCGGGCGCCAGCTCGGTGCAACCCGCGATGCAATTTGCCACCAGATAGCAATCAGCAACACCACCAGCAGGTTGAAGTGGCCCATATTGAGCCACACCATGCCCCACTGATTGGCCAAACCAAGTAGCAGCCAGTTGGGTGCCCACTGCCAGGGACGGATCTCCATCGCAACTCCTGCCGGTTATCAGCGCTTTTGACCGCTGACGCAAGTTCTCGCAAGTTCCATGCCTGCCCAGCCTCACCCGGACCAAGCCAAGTCAGAGGATTCGCCAAAGCTGGCACGCTTTATTCATTCCCCCTGTTGGCACTAGCGCCAGGGAGAAGGAGTGAGCAATGAAACTCAAACCGTTGGCAGGGCTGCTGGGGATGTTGTTGGTAACCTCCCCCGCATACGCCTTGACCGAAGTCGATACCGAACTGCAACTGCTGATGGATGTGTCGGGCAGCGTCAGTTCATCGGAATTCAATCTGCAATTACAGGGGTATGTGGACGCCTTTTACAGTCAGGATGTACAAAGCGCCATCCTCGACACCAGTGGCGGCAAACTCGGGTCCATCGCCGTACAGATGATCATGTGGAGCAGCAGCAACCAGCAGAGCGTGATGACTGACTGGTTCCACCTCTACGACATGACCTCCATCAACAACTTCGCCGCCACTCTGGATGCCCTGGTCCGCCCCTATGCGGGGATGACGGCCCCCGGTTCGGCCATGGCCTTTGGTGCCCAGCAGTTTGATACCAACAACTACACCGCCGCCCGCCAGGTGATGGATGTGTCCGGTGACGGTATCCAGAACAACGGGCTTGATACCTCTACCGTGCGGGATCAACTGCTCGCCTCCGGCATCGACACCATCAACGGCATCACCATAGGTCAGGACTATGCCGATGGGGTACTGCAAGAGTGGTATGTGGAGAACGTGGCGGGCGGTCAGGATGCATTTGTCATCAATGCCACCACCTTCGCCGACTTTGGCAATGCGCTGGAGCTCAAACTGGCGGCCGAAATTGAAGGGGGCATTATTCCGGAAGGGGCACTGGCCGCCCCCATCGAGGAGATCCCGCTGGCCGCCCAGCTGCTGCTCGGTATGCCGCTACTGCTGGCCTGGCGCTATCAGCGCCGTAACCAAGGACGCCTGCAGCCCGTCAACGGGCAACTAGCGCCCGCCATCGGCTGATTTATCACCCCGTGTGTCGCGATTAGGGAGCTATGGCTCCCTGATTTTTGAAGCAGCTATGATGTCTCAGAACATGGGGCTGAAAATTCTGGTTCATCTTTAAGTACTTATTATCTTCGTAGTTATTTTTGAGCTGGTCTACAAAACCTTTTTAGAGCTTTACTACAAATATTTTTAGTTGAACATTTGGTAACCGAATACTCCAGCTCTCTTGATTACTATTAAGACTAAGACGAAAGAGAAAAGTAAACTATGCAGGCTGAACCTGTTAAATTTTTACTCCGTCGACCATTGCTCCACATTTTCAACTGGGTTTGGCAATCGAGCAATTAACCACTCAGGCTTAAACTCTGAATTATTGCACTCTATTATCCAAGATAGATATTCGTCAGGGCCACCATTCATATATGGAGGTGGAGATACCGGATGGAAAGATGTTGGCAGCCGCTCGTTGATAGACATGTAATTTAAAACATAACCAAATTCTTGAACTGTATTCCACGAAAATTGATGATGAATATCAATTTCACACTTCACCCACCAGCGACCATCTTCATCATAACCTTTTCCGATAGTACCCATGTATTGCTGGAACCTTTTCCAAAAAATCAATTAACCTTGTAAACTCTCGCTCATCCATAATAACACTTACCCTATCAAAATACCTATTTAGTATAGTTTTCTTATTTTTTCAAAAACCAGAATCTGGCCGTAGGTTCGATTAGCGAAGCATAATCGGACGTTCGCGGCCTTTCTGTAATATGTTTCTTTAACTCGCCAAAAACCTCCCATCTTGCCACCGCTCCGTCTCCCGAAACTCACTCTCGAACTGGCACCGGTCGGGACGTACTTGCCGCATTGACATGAAATTTCACCGCGCGCGTCCGATTATGCCTACCGGCTAATCTAACCTACGAGCCTTTTAACTTTCACTCTTTATTATTGTTACCATACTCAAAGTATTTTTCTTTTGGCATTTCACCTTTAAAAAAGCCCTCAAATACTAATTGAAACCGTTCTCTTCTTTCGAAGAGCTGTTCTGCGTCAAGGTTTTCTATCTCATATCCATCATTTGAATTAGAATGGCAGCCTATCGCTGTCATTACATAGCTAAAAATACTCATTATCCGCCAGACCAATTCTCTGGGTAGTTGAATGGCATTATGATATTTTTCAGATAACTCATAAATTTCATTATCTAACTTAAAGTACTCTTCATCAGACCATATTCTTTTTTCATTTAAAGTGCCGGTGAACGAATCATCATCGTATTCATCACACCAAGGAAAATTTCGATTTATGTTTTTCATGCTTACATACTTAATTGTAATTAGAGGAATGGCCCTATTCTAGCATTAGAAAACGGCACCTGATTTATGAATGAACTATACACGCCCTTAGACAGTTCCACTTGTACCACTGGGTAACTCCGCAGTCAAGAAACAGGATTAGGACCGTAGGTTCGATTAGCGAAGCGTAATCGGACGTTCGCGGCCTTTCTACAATATTTCTCTTTAACTCACCAAAACTCTCCCAGATTGCCACTTCTCCGCCCCAAAACTCACTCTTGAACTGGCACCGGTCGGGACGTAGTTGCCACATTGGCGTGGAGTGTCACCGCAATCTACGGTGCTTTAGGTATCTAACATGTCCCATTCTTCACCTAGAACCCAACGTAATGCAGATAGCTTCCCATTGATAACGCCCCATTCAAAGTCTGACCAAGGGCCTAATTTTTCATACTTACTTTCAACCCTTTTAGCTGACTTTATTGCACCATCAAGAATATTCTCATGAATCACACTACTTCCATAACGCTCCGTCCCATCGGGAACAACCTCAATTTCTCCATGCTCAATTTTCCACATTAAATTCTGATGGCGGTTTTACCAAACTTTATCTACTGATTCATCCATTGCATCAAGAATATCGCGTAGGCCTCTAGTTTCTTCTGTAGAATCATATTCAAACTCAATATCAGCCAAAATATCTTTATCAATGATATCTATAGCCGACGCCAGATTGTTAAAATAATGGACATTTTCACGATTGAAAATACAATCAAAGTCCTCGTGAGGCTTACGATGGTCTTTAGCCGAAAAATCATTATGATTATGGGTAATAAAAAAGCAACTGTCTGTAGATTCTACCCCCTGTGAAAACTCGTTGAATTGCTCAATTATTACAGCATCAGCCACAGAGTTTTTACTTATATGAAATGGTGCTTTCTTATCCAACCCTCGTTGAACGGCAGCAATTTTTGAACGCTCACTTATATTAATTATCTCGGCAGATTCAATTAACTTTCCGACCCTATAAATAGTATTGTAATTTGCATCTGTTAATAGTGGGAGCCGAGCATTAATATCATTTAAAACGGCTATCGTTTGTTCTTGGCTTTCAGTAGCAAACTCACTTACAATAGCCTTTACTTGTTTAAATTCTTGAGAAAGTCTTCTGACTGTCTTGTTTGCTACGTCTTCTTTGTTTCTCTTGTATTCTTCAGCAACCAAGTCAGTAACAACCAATTTTGCTATATCTCTTTCTACCAGAGTTTCTAACGCTGTAACAAAAGCAATATCTTGCCTTTTCGTCGAAATATCTAGAAGCACACACGTATCAACAAACATATAAATCATATTACCTCAAGTCATGTTGTTTTAATAAAGATGCTCCATTTTAAATTTGAGAAGCAACCCGTCATCCAGCCACCAACTCTATATGTTCTCTAAGCTTTTGTTTAAATAAATCAAAAAGTGGCACAATGACATCCAATATATGAAAGCCATAAACCAGTTCAACCGGAACTGCACCATCATACTTGAATGTAGAATGATTATCACTTGGCACAGGATATTTAGGAAGCCATTTTATCGAATCAGTAAAATGACTTAACACATATTCAAGAGCTAATTTAGCTGTATCAAGCTTATGCCCTATTAATTCAAAAAGACCAGCTTCCAGAGCTAACTCATGTAAATTATGACTTAGCTTACCTTTTACACCAATACCTTTTAACGAAACTTTTTCATTATCAAATTTAAACTTCACTAGCTCCGGATACTTTTCAATAATTAAGGCTTTCAAACCATTTTCGATTCCAATACCATAGTGATAATGTGCGTTACTCCAAAGTTGTGCCATGTATGCTTGGTCAGTAACTATTTCGCCATGGATAATTGCATCTAATAACTGATCAGCAATTTTTTCTGTATCAATGCAAATTCAAGCCAATGTTTAGGGTTTGATGCTTTTATCACATAATCATTTTTATCCAAAAAGATCACCATTAATATGTTTAAAACATCCCTGTTCTGTCGAATATAAATACAGCTAACGAATAATTTCGCTTTTTATATCAGCATTAAATATTTCATCCATATAGATATTATCAACGCCAGATGCTGGCCTCACTTGTAACACTGGGTATGACCACAGTCAACAAACGGAAATAGAAAATGCAGCCTACCCCCTCTTTTATCGGCTTGCCGCGATGTTTACTCCACCATCCATACAATATAAAAAAGGCCTTATCACAAGGCCTTTTCAGAAATATTCAGATTCCGGCTGATAGCCCGTTTTTGTGGCAATCAGCCCGGTTCTGGTGACAAGGGCAGCACCTGCCCATCGAGCGCCTGATCACTGTGGGATGGATAGTCCGGCACCGGCTCGCAGTAGGGAATGCGGCTTAGCACCGGCGCCTTGACCAGGGCGGCCAGTTGATCGGAGCGGCGCAGGCTGGCATCCGCCAATTCGGCCACCAGTGCCAGACCGCAGCCGAGCCCCAGCCCGCCAACAATGCCTGCCAACAGAAACAGCCAGAGCGGGTAGTTGCTCGGCTTGCTGGGGGCAAAGGGTTTGTCGATCACCTTGATCCGCTCTCCCTGCTCGAAGTTGCCCAGATCGCCGGTCACCTTGGCCTTTTCATAGCGCAGCAGCAAATCCTGATAGAGGGTGCGCTTGACCGCCAGATCCCGTTCCAGCTCGGCGAGCTGGCGCTCGGTATCGCCCTGGGAGTCGACCACCTTGTCCAGCCCATCGAGCTGGTTCTTCAGGCCGGCGGCGTTTTGCTCCGCCTCCGTCAGCTGCGTCTGGGCCAGTTGCCACTCGGGCCCGCGGGCCATATCCGGTTGGGATTTGAGCTGCTCGAACTCCTGCTGCAACTGATCAATCTGATAGCGCAGACTCTGCACCTTGCTATGCTCGTCGCTGTAGCGGGCTCGCAGCAACACCAGCTCGGTGCGCATCAGTTGCAGCTTCTCATCCAGTTGGCGGGCCAGCTGGCTCTCCTGCCCCAGCGATAGCTGATCTACCCGGGCCTTGGCCTGCTGCAAGGTGATCAGGCTCTCGGCATAGCGCTCCTGCAAACCATAAAGACGGGCGACGTTGGTACTCTGCTGCTGGGGTAAGGCGCTGGCATGCTCCCGTTTGAAGTCGGCGAGCAGCTGCTCGGCCTCTTGCAGTTCGCTGCGGCGGCTGTCGAGCTGGCTTTGCAGGAAACGTTCGGACGATTCCGCCGACTGGCGCCCCTTGCTGAGCAGGTTGAAGAAAAAGCGCCGTGAAATGGCTTCTAGCAAACCGGCGCTGTTGGCCGCCGAATCCGCTTTTACCTTTATCTCGATCACCTCATCGCCGATCAGCCGCAGCGAGACGGCACTCGAGAGCCAGTCCATGATGGCATCGCGCTGAGCTGGGGGGGTCTCGTCATTGACCAGGCCACGATCCCGCGCTACCCCGTCCAGCACATAACGGCTGCGCAGCAGGGCTTCGAGCACCGCAAAGCGATCCTTGAGACTCTCCTGAGTGATCAGATCCTTGAGGGTCGGGGTCTGGTTGGCATCTTGCGGCACCATAAAGGTGGTGCGGCTCTCATACTCCTTGGGGGTGAGCAGGCCGACCGTCACGCCCACCAGCGGCATCACCAGCACCGGGATCACCAGCAGATAACGACGGCGCCAGGCGGCAAAGAGAATGATGTAGAGGTTGTAATAGAACTGGACAGGCATGGCATCACTCCCTGAGAAAGGCCCTCCCCCCGCACGATGCAAAGGCAGTGCCACCAGAGGAGCTGGTCGCCTCTGTGGGCAGATAGCAAGAGTGGTACAAGATTCGCATTCTCCCGCTATCCGGGGTGTCACCCCTTCCCTTGCCGGAGCGCGAACCATGTTGTCATCAACCCCGTCGCACAGACCCCATCCCCGCAGGGGCTCCATCGTTCAAATAGTGCAGCACCTGCAGCCCGGCGGGCTGGAGACCATGGTGCTCAACCTCACGCAAGCGAGCCCTGCCGAGCAGCCGGTGCATATCATCTCCCTCGAAGGGCACAAAAGGGATGTACTAAGGGCATGGCCCGCCCTGCATCCCTTCGCGGGCAATATTCACTGTCTGGAAAAGCCCGCGGGCTGGTCGCTGGCAACCCTCTGGCGGCTCACCCGACTGCTGCGCCAACTCAAGCCCGTCGCGGTACATACCCACCATCTGGGGCCCATGCTCTATGGTGGCCTCGCCAGCCGACTGGCCCGGGTGCCCACCCTGGTACACACAGAGCACGATGCCTGGTATCTCGATGATCCCCATCAGCGCACGCTGGCCCTCTGGGGGCTGCGCGCCTTCAAACCCATTCTGGTGGCCGATGCGACGCCGGTGGCCAACCAGCTGCTGGCCAAGCTGGGCCAGCTGTCGCCAACCGTGATCCCCAACGGCATCGATGAGCAGCGCTTTGCCCCGGGCGCCGCCGCCCTCGCCCGTCAGGAGATGGGATTGCCGCAAGGGGTCAAGTTGATTGGCTGCGCCGCCCGCCTTGAGTCGGTCAAGGGACATACCTTGCTGCTGGAGGCGATCCGCGCCCTGCCGCAGGAGGTGCATCTTGCGTTGGCTGGGGTCGGCAGTTTGCAAAATGCGTTGCAACAACAGTGTCAGCAGCTGGGGATCGCCCATCGGGTCCATTTTCTGGGGCTGGTCGAAAACATGCCGCGCTTCTATCAGGGGCTGGATCTCTTCTGCCTCCCCTCACTGGCGGAGGGGATGCCGCTTTGCGTGCTGGAAGCGCAGGCCTGCGGGGTGCCGGTGGTGATGAGCGATGTGGGGGCGGCCCGAGAAATGGTCTGCCAAGCCAGCGGCCATATCCTGTCGGAGCGGGATCCCGGCCGCCTTGCCCAGCTTCTGGCACAAGGGTTGCTGCACTGCCATAGCCTGCGTGCCGTCACCCGTGAGTTTGTGTGCCAGCAAAGCAGCTTGAGCCGGATGGCTCAGGCTTATCAGCAGCTTTACAGCCGCTGATCAAGCGACCCGATGACCAGAGGAGCATCCCATGGAATGGATCATGATCGTGTTCTGGCTGTGCGCTGTACTGGTGGTCTACCACCATGTCGGCTATCCCCTGCTGCTCAAATTCGGTGGTCGGCAGGCGCGCAAGGTAGCCAATCCGCCCCGCCCCCTGGCTAGGGGATTCAAAACAGACGCCACCGATGAGGCGCTGCCGACCATCACACTGCTGATGCCGGTCTACAACGAGGCGGCGACCATCGCGGCCAAGCTGCAAAACCTCGCCAGCCTCGATTACCCCGCCGACAAGCTGTGGGTGCATGTGCATTTCGACGGTTGCAGCGACAACAGTTACCCCATTGCGCTGAGCCAGCTCGGTGATCCCGTCCTGCAGCAGTTGCAGATCAGGCTGTTTGATCACCCCCGCAACCGCGGCAAGGTCGCCGTGCTTAACGAGGCCATGAACCGGGTGCACAGCGATCTGGTGGCCCTCACCGATGTCTCGGCCCTGCTGCCCATCGACAGCCTGCTGCTGGCGGTCGCCCATTTTGCCGATCCCAAGGTAGGGGTGGTCGGGGAAGCGTACCGGTTCTGGCAACCGGGCTCCCAGGGCGAGGAGAGTTACTGGCACTATCAAAGCCAGATCAAGCTCTGCGAATCGGCCCTTGGCGGCATGCTGGGTGCCCACGGGGCGTTTTACATGATGCGCCGGGAGTGCCTCACCCCGCTGGCTGCCGATACCATCAACGACGATTTCATCCTGCCGATGCAAGCCATCGCCAAGGGGTATCGCGCTGTCTATGACAATCGCTGCGCCGCACTGGAGCTGGAAGTTTCCGATGCCGCGCTGGAGGCGACACGGCGCAAGCGGATCGGGGCCGGCAACACCCAGCAGCTGCTGCGGTTGCTGCCCCTGCTGCACCCCAAGTTCGGCTGGGTTGCCTTCAACTTTGCCAGTGGCAAGGGGCTGCGGGTGTTGATGCCGCTCTGCCTGACCCTGCTGTGGCTCTGCGCCATCCCGCTGGCCACCCAATCTCTGCTGTTTCAGTTGCTGCTGGGACTGCAACTGCTGGGGTATCTGCTGGTCATCTTGATCCAGCTGACCCCTGTGCACCCCTGGCCCAATCTGTTTCGCAAGATCCACTATCTGGTACTCGGACACTGGTACAACGGCATGGGCACCCTGCGCTACTGCCTGCGCGCCCCCATACGTTTCATGTCACAGGAGAAAGCCGTATGACACACCCCATTCCAAGATTGACCCTGGTGGTCAAACGCAGCATGGATCTGCTCGGTGCCACTCTTGGCCTGCTGCTGACGCTGCCACTGTGGCCGCTGATCATGCTGGCCATCCGGCTCGATAGCCCGGGGCCGGTGTTCTTTCGTCAGCTGCGGATCGGGCGCAGCCACGCCACCCATACCGAGCTCTTTTTCATGATCAAGTTTCGCACCATGCGCGCCGACGCCGAGGCGACCACCGGGCCGGTCTGGTGTGGCAAGGGGGACAGCCGGATCACCCGCAGCGGCGACTTTCTGCGCAAAACCCGGCTCGATGAGCTGCCGCAGTTTATCAATGTGCTCAAGGGGGAGATGTCACTGATCGGACCCCGCCCGGAGCGGCCCGGGATCGCCAACCGGCTGGAAGATGCGGTGCCGTACTTTATCGAACGCACCTATGAAGTGGCCCCCGGTATCACCGGTCTGGCACAGGTCAATCAGGGCTATGACGAGTCGCTGGATGATGTGCGCAGCAAGCTGGCGTTCGATCTGGCCTACTCGGTCGCCCTGCTCCACCCCTGGCGCTGGCTGGTGCAGGATGTGCATATCATCGGCAAGACGATTGCCATCATGGTTGGCAAGAAGGGGCGCTAATTCCGCCGCGCCGACCTCAACCATATCTCAACGCCCATCAGGCCATTGCCACTGCAATGGCCTTTTTTATGGCGCATCGTTGTGGCACGTCCGCGGTGATCACAAAGAAGTCAGCGGCCTGATCGCCATCATCTGGCCCCATCCACAGGCCTGATGTCCGCTTGCCCCACCGCAGAAACCCAAGCGTTGCGTGATCACAGAAGCAATCCGCCCCCTGCAACCCCTAACACCGGCACATAAAAAAACGAGTAGCCAGTGGCCACTCGTTTTGACAGGTTTCTCGGTGATTCAGGCGCCGTAGACGGCCAGAATATCGGTCACTCTGTTGTTGACGCTGTACCCGCGGGCTATGGTGTTGCGGGCCGCCTGACTCATTTTGCTGCGCACCACCCCATCGCTGCGCAGCCAGTAGTTGACCAGCTCCGCCATATCCCGCACATGGCCGGGCTCCACCAGCCAGCCATTGGATTTATGGTCGATCAGATTGACCAGGCCCCCCACCGCAAAGGTACAAACCGGTATGCCGTGAGCCATCGCCTCCAGGGCCACCAGCGGCAACCCTTCAAAGCGGGAGGTGATGCAGAGCAGGTCGATGTTGTGCCACTCATTGGCCATGTTCTGGAAACCATGAAGCTGGACGCGATCACCATACTGCTGCAACAAGGCGCTTTTCATGGGGCCATCCCCGTAGAGATGAAACGCCCCCTCCGGGCAGAAGGCGGCCAGCTGGCAGAATGCCTCCGGCCCCTTTTCCGGCGAGAGGCGGCCGACAAAGGCAATCCGGTTGCCAGTTACCGCAGCCGGCGTCGCAGGCATGGGGACGAAGTTGCTGATCACCGTGCTCGGCACAGGCAATTTGCGAGCGATGGGCTCGCTTACTGCAATACACTTCGCAAAACGCGCTGTGGTGCGATCCAGCCAGCTGTAAAACTTCAGCAACCCCTCCCCGTCATCCCCACTGTGAAAAGTCGAAACCACCGATTTGCCGGTGAACCAGGCAGTCAGTCGCCCCAGCACGCCGGCCTTGTAACCGTGGGTATGGATCAGCACAGAAGCCGGCTGGCGAGCCAGACGGCGCATAAAATCGCGGCTGTTTTGGCACACCTCGTAGGGCAAGCCCTGCTGTTTGAGCAGGGTCGTAAACGGGGTCATGCCGTGGTTGCTCACCAGCACTATGGTGGGGCGAAATCCCCTGGCCAGCAGATCGTTGGCCAAGTGGATAATGTGAACTTCTATTCCACCGACCTGACGCGCATCGATGGCCAGCCAGATCTGCTGCATGGGTAACATAAGGCCCTCCTCCCGTGGCTCCATGCCACCTGAAATGAGGAGCTGCATAGAGCGGGCCAGTCAGGCAAAGAGGGGCAGGATCAGGCGCCGGGACAGGCGACCAGCAGGAGGGTCATGTCATCGAGGGCGGCATCATTGATGCGCTCATCAAACCAGCGGGCAATGCGATGAGCCAGTTGCTCAAGACCGGGCCCCGAAGTCAGGCAGATCTCCTTGAGCTGCGACTCCCAGCGCTGGCGCTCTGCGGCATCACGGCTATCGAGCAGGCCATCGGTCCAAAACAGCAGGATCTCGCCGGGCTTGAGCTGACGCTCATTGGTCACGAAGTGGGGATCCGGGCGCAAACCGGGCAAGGGGCCGGTCACGCCGACCTGACGGATGGTGCCGGGCCCGACCAGCCAGGGCGCCGGGTGGCCCGCGCTGGCCCACTGCACCCGCCCCTCGTTGCCGAGCTCAATACAGAGGGTGGTGAGCAGGGTAGCCCCAAGGAGCGGATCACTGTGAACCGCATTGGACAAGATGGTCAGCAAACGGGCGGGGGCGCGCTCCAGATCGTGCGCCGTCAGCAAACCGCGCAGATAACCGGCATAGGCATGGGCAAAGAACTTGGCTTCTGCATCGTGGCCCATCACATCCCCGAGCCACAGCACCCGATCCTTGACCAGCAGAAAGTCCCCGCCCCCCACGGTGGCCGCGCGGGTTTGCAACGCCAGCTGATATCCCCCTATCGAGGTGGCGGGCAATAACGGGCGCAGCGCCGAGGTCATGCGCTGATCCAGCTGTTCGCCCCATTGCGACTTGAGCTGCTGCGAGCGTTGCAGCACCCGCGAAACCGCCAGCAACAGGTCCTGCTTGGTGATGGGTTTGACCAGAAAGTCATCGATCCCCAGCGCCCCCGCCCGACTCTGGGTCCACTGATCCTGATGACCGGTCAGGAAGATAAAGGGCACCCCCTTCATCTTGGCATCCTTCATCAACTGCTGGCGCAGCCCAAAGCCATCGATCCCCTCCATCTCGATATCGGAGAGCACCAGCGCGGGGGGCTGCTTTCCAAGCGCCAGCAGGGCGGCATGGGAGTCGGCATAACTTTCAACCCGGTAGTGCTCATGGAGATAGGCGGTGAGCAGGGCACGCATCACCTTGTCATCGTCGATCACCGCGAGCACCGGCAGCTGGTTGACCGGGCCCTGCTGGCGAAGAGTCACGCGATTGCGCTCACCGTCGCGAGAGAAGTGCACCTCGGCAAACAGCTCGTGCACCAGCGCCAGCCCGTATCCCCCTTCCTGCAGTTCATCGGGTAACGGCGCACTGGCAAGACCGGGTTGCGGGCCGCCATCATCCTCCAGTATCAAACTCAAGCCCGTTTCATCCTCTTTCAGAGTGAGCCAGAGCCGGGTCGCGGGAGGCGCTGTGTGCTTGACGCTATTGGTGGCCAGCTCACTGAAACAGAGCAGCCAGTTGGCTTGATCCTTTGGGGAGACCTGAAAAAGGGAGAGCCCCTGTGCCAGCCGGTTGCGCAGTTCGCGCACCGCCTGCAGGGTTGCCGGAGCAGATCGCAACCAGTCATCCATATCGGGCCTCCATCAGCGGGCGATCAGATCCGGAAATTGAGCAAGGCACTGCGCCGGCACCAGCGCTTGAGCCATTCGGTCACCCGATTACTGGGCAGCCGGTTGAGCTCGCGCAGGATCTCGCTGGCCAGCCCCGGGTTGAGCTTGTCGTTATAGACAGCGCCAACCAGATTGGCCTCGGCACGGGTCAGTTTATCCACCGCACTTTGTACCACGGTCGTCGGCGTCCCCCCCGCCAGCACCACCAGCAGCGCCCCTTCACAGGCACCACACACCTGATCGGCCGGAATATTACCCCGATTGAGGGCAGTGAGCGGCGAGGTATCGAAGATCACCACATCGTAATGTTCCAGCCAGCGAACCAGCAATTGGCGCAAGGTATCCTTGTTGCGAAAGGCCATCAGATCCTTGCCCGGCGCCGGGAGCAGCGACAAGGAGCGACCAGTGGCCACCGGCTCGGGCACATCATTGGGCCCCCAGGCAACCGCCGTGGCGCGGCCGGGATGATAGAGGTTGAGATCCACCAGCAGGGTGCGCAGCCCATCCGCCTCCGAGCGCCTTGCCAGCGCATCGCAGATGGAGCTCACCCCCTCTCCCCCTTCCGACGAGGTGACCGCCAGCGAGCGGATCCCCCGGGCGACCGTCGCCGCGTAGAGGGATTCGAGCTCCAGATATTGAATGGGGATGCTCATATCAAAGCGTCCCGACCAGGGCCACCACCGAGATCGTGGTCAGGATGTCGCGCATGCCATCCATGAAAATGGCCCAGTTGCTGCTCTTGCTGTCAGGGATAAATACGGTGTCCCCTGCGCGCAGCACCGGCAACTGGCTAAAGTCGGGCTCTTTGGCAAAGCCGTCGAGATCGAAGCTGCGGGCCTGATCCCCCTGACCACTGGTGGCCATGTTGATCACCACAATCTTCTTGATATAGGCGCTGCTGGTCGGGCCCCCTGCCTCTGCCAGCAGATCCAGCAGGGTCATGGAGGAGTCAAAGCGGTAGCGACCAGGGCGTGCTATCGCCCCCAGCACCCTAATGGTGTTCTCCTTCGGCTCATCGAGCCAGGGGCGATTCTTCTCCGGCAGGTAGATGGAGTCGCCGGGCAGCACCTTGGGCAGCAAGGTTTCATCGCCGGTTTCAAAGTAGAGAGCAAGGTCGAGCTTGCTGACCCGCGCCGTGCTGCCACTGCGATGGGCGATGCGCACATTGCGCAGATCCGCCGCCGCAGTCGGACCATCGGCGGCCGACAGGATGTCGATAAAGCCCATCTGCTCATTGAAGGCATAGCGACCGGGAGCCCCGACCTGACCGAAGATATAGATGGAACTGTCCGGTGACTGGCGCACCCACTGGGACTTATTATCACTGGGATCGGTGGGCAGCTCGGGGATCATGATGGTGAATCCGGCCCGGATCTTCGGCAGGCTGGCCAGCGCCCCCCCCTGATGAAGGAACTTGTCGAGATCAAACAGGGTCGGCGTGGCCTGCCCCCCTTCGGCGGTCAGGATCTGCACCTTGGCGATATCGGCTCGCTCGTTGGGGCCACCTGCGTGGGCGATCAGATCCAGCAACGACATCTCGTCAGACCATTCATAGCGGCCCGGGATCCGCACCGCCCCCATCACCATCACCGCCCGCCCGGGTGCCACCTTCAACCAGGACTTCTCGTTGATATCGGTCTTTTCCGGCACAAAAATGGCATCACCGGGTTTGACTTGGGGAAGCGCCTTTTGCATCCCTTCGGTATAGGCCTGCAAGTCGATGGGTTCGATCGTGCCATCGGTGCGCAGCAAACGGATCTGGCGACTCTCGGCATAGCGGGTCGGGCCGCCGGCATTGGCCAGAATATCGAGGAAGGAGTCCCCTTCCCGCCCCTCATAGGCGCCGGGTTTGAACACCTCGCCCATGATGTAGATGGTGCGTGCCCCCCGTTTTATCTGCTCTTCATCCTTGGGCACGAAGATGGTGGCGCCCGGCGCCAGATTGGGCAGCAGCTTGTTGTTGCCGGAGTCGAGATAGGCTTTGAGATCGAACAGTTCGGGGGCATCACCATTGATCACCCGGATCCGCTCCACCCCGGCAAAGCGGGTCACCCCACCGGCTCGCATCAGCAGATCCACGATAGAGTTGCCGCTCTTGAAACTGAAGGCGCCGGGGCTGTTGACCTCGCCAAATACCTTGATCGCCTTGCCGGTATCCCCATCCCCGCCTGCCGCCAGGGTCGCCGCATCAAAATCGATCTGCACGTTGCCGATCAAAGGCGATGCGGGCACGAACACCACATCGAGGGATTGCAATGGCGGCAACACGCTGGCATCGCCGGTATCGAGATAACGCTTGTAGTCGAAGCTCGAGACCGTGCTGCCGCGCCGCACCTGCATGTTGTTGAGCTGGGCACCGGGTACCAACCCGCCAGCGGCATCAAGGGCCATCTGCACGTTGCCATCGGGCGCCAGATCATAACTGCCGGGTTTTTTGACATAGCCCATCACGCTGATCAGCAGCCGCTTCTCCAGCAAGGTGACGGTCAATTGAGAGAGGTTGTTGTAAACAGGTTTGAGGGCGGTGCGGATCAGTTCATCCGCCTGTTGCAGGGTCTTTCCCCCCACCACGACGTTGCCAACTTCAGGCAGTGCAATCTCCCCCTGCTTGTTGATCTGGAAAGGCTGATCAAAAGCAGGCTCACCGGGTTGCACTATGGCCAACCGATCACCGGGAGCCAACAAGGTGGAGGCCAGTAACGGGCAGGTGAACAACAGCAAGAGAACACAGATCAATCCTTCGAGAGCGCCCCGTTTCATAGACATCCTTTTCGTCTGTTACGTCTGCCCCCATTGGCGTAAGGGGAGCCCTGACCAATCAGCACGACAGCCATCCGCTGTTGTCTGTTGCAGCCGCAAACGTACTTGTTGTAGTGATTGTGCCAACACGGTCTGACGCCAGGCTACATCCGACCAGAGCCGTCCGTGCATATCCCGTTCGATATCAATACGTTGAGATTGTAGTCGTTTCAACTCGGCAGGCATACACCCCTGCAGACTCGCTTGCTTTAATTCCGTCAGCTGCAAGTCGAGTTCCTTCTGACGCTCATCATAACGAGACCAGACCCGCCGTTCATCCTCATTGACCGGAATACGGGTGGGTCTTGCCTCTGCCATGCCGCCATACCCCTGCGGCGGCCACTGCGCACAACCCGACAGCAGAATGGACGAGAGCAGGATACCAAAGCGTTTCATGATGCCGCGGCCATCATGCCACGGGAACGCATATAGGCCTTGATGCTCTCATGGCAGGGGATCACCCGGTCGATATGCAGCATCTCCAGCAGGTCATGGGGTTGACCGGGTCCGCAGACAAGGGCCATCTGATGCCCGTTCATAATCAATCTTTTATAGAGAAATACCAAGGCTCCGATCCCCGACGAGTCGATAAAATGAACATCGCTGATATCGGCCAGGATATCTCCCGGGTGGGTCGAGAGGGTTTCAAACAACGGGCGGAGCTCACTGACGGCCATCGCGTCAAACTCGTTTTCCAGTACCACTACCTGGATATCATTAAGGGTGTAAGTCATGCTTTCCATCGCTAGCTCCTTGTCGATTCTCAGACTATTTGCTGTCACGGCATTCAGCACGCTGCAAATGTTATGCCGGACAGTGCCACGGCACTTGTTCTCCAAATGATACTCTTTGCGCCTTATTCACCAACACCCACTCCTCGTTTTGATTGCCAAATTGCAATTGACCTCCCCCGCACGTTGCAAACTGCAATTCACCTTGGCCGAGATCGCCAGATAACAGGCTAAATGGCTGATAATTCAAGCCCATTAGACTGGGCCCGATTATTGCTTGCCTTTGGACACACTTCACAAGCCACCGTTGGCTCGGCCCCCCATGCCGCCATTTTCCAGGAAGGAGAGATCATGAAAGCAGGCCTTTACATCGCACCACTGTTGGCAGCCCTTTGCGGCACCGCATACGCAGCCCCCTCCCCTGACAGCGCCGTGTTGAAGGTTGAAGGCGCCATCAGCAGCCCCACTCATCAGGCTCTGGCCCTGTGGGACAGCGCCATGCTGGATCAACTGCCGGTACACGAAATCAAAACCCATACCCCCTGGTATGACGAAGCCAAGACCTTTCGCGGCCCGCTGCTGCAAGATGTATTGGCCAAGGTTGGGGCAACCGGCAAACAGCTCACCATTACCGCGCTCAATGACTACTCGGTACAGGTGCCGACAAGCGATGCCGAGCAGTATCGGGTCATCCTCGCCCGCACGATCAATGGCAAGCCACTGTCGGTGCGTGACAAAGGGCCGCTGTTCCTTGTCTATCCGTTCGATCAATATCCCGAACTGCAAAACAAGCTCTATTACGGTCGGGCTATCTGGCAGATCAGCGCGATAAAAGTGGAGTAGATCCCATCATGCGTTCCATGGCGGCCAGTCAACGTTTCTTGTTTGTGGTGCTTTGTGTGCTGCTCCTTGCCTTTGCTGGTATTGGTACCATCCAGTACCGGCAATTTCAGGATCTGCAGCGCAGTACCAGTCAGGGCGAAGACAACGTGATGTGGAACTATTTCCAGCTCTATAACGAAGCGCTGCGTTTTCAAAGCTCGCTGCTCCATGAGTCGCAACCGACCTTCCAGCTCAGATACGATATTCTGGTCAGCCGCATGGATCTGGTGCTGGAGAGCAAGGATCGCAGCCTGCTTCAGCAAACAGATATCTACCAGCAGGCAAGCAAAGCCATTCGCTCCTACATCTCTCTGGCGGATATCTGGCTCGGCCCGGAAGCCACCAAGCCGCTGGACAATCTTGCCCATCAGGAGCTGCGCCAACAGCTCGCCTCCCTGCTTCCCCTGCTCCATCAGCTGACTCTGGAGGTGAACCAGCAGGCAACCCTGTTTGATGTGGCACGCCGCGACAGCGTGAGGGAGCAGATCATCACGACGACACTCATCGCAACCCTGCAATTTGCGCTGCTCTTTGTGCTCGCCCTGCTGATCTGGCGGCAAATGAATATCTCGTTTCTGCAACACAAACTGATGCAGCAGCTCAATGACAAACTGCTGCGGGCAAATCAGGCGGCAGAGGCAGGCACAAGAGCCAAAAGCAGCTTTTTGGCCAACATGAGCCATGAAATTCGCACCCCCATGAATGGTATTCTCGGCATGCTCTCACTGCTGGCCGACCGGGATATGGATCCGAGGGAGCGAGACTATCTGGAGACGGCGCGCGAATCGGCAAACCATCTGCTCGGTCTGCTTAACGACATTCTGGATGTATCCAAGCTGGAAGAGGGCAAGATCGAGCTGCAACTGGCCCCCCATCACTTGCCCCAGCTGCTGGAGGATATCCGGGCTCTGATGCAGAGCAACTGCGATGCAAAAGGGATCAAGCTGACCCTGACTGTTGCCCCCGATACGCCGGAGTGGTTGATGATCGACCCGCTGAGAGTGCGCCAGATCCTCTTCAATCTGGTGAGCAATGCCATCAAGTTCACCCATCAGGGGGAAGTAAAGATCCACGTTGATAGCACCCTGTTGGAGCAGGATCGCCACTCGATACGTATCTCGATCCAGGACACCGGGATCGGCATGAGCAAAAGTCAGTTAAAGAACCTGTTTCAACGTTTCGCTCAGGCGGATGTCTCGATCACCCGCCAATATGGCGGATCGGGCCTGGGTCTTGAAATATCCCGTAACCTCGCACGCCTGATGGGCGGCGATATCTCGGTAGAGAGCAGCGAGGGGCATGGCAGTACTTTTACCTATATCTGGCCCGCCAGAGCCACGACCCCCTCGATTGTTTGCCTGCCGTCCAAGCCGCTGGATCAGGAGAGCTATCGCATCTTGCTGGTTGATGACAATGCCACCAACCGCAAGGTGATCGGCGCCATGCTCGACTCCGTGGGCCATCAGGTCACACTGGCCGTTCAGGGAGAAGAGGCGCTGGAGAAACTGGGTCACACCGAATTTGATCTGGTGTTGATGGATGTTCAGATGCCAGTGATGGATGGCCTGGTGGCCACCACCCGGATCCGCACCTCCCAGATGCCTTGGGCAGATATCCCCATCATCGCCCTGACGGCGGATGCGATGCCGGAATCCAAGCAATACTATCTCTCCCATGGCATGAATGGATATATCACCAAGCCCATCAATAAAGAGACGCTACTGAGCGAGATAAACAGACATATTTCCCATGGGCGGCTCAAATACAACGCAGCCATGCGTGTCACCAAACAGTAAAACCTTGGATTCCGGGCTACTGATTGCTCATGTGGGGCAACATTGACCTCTGCAGGCAACTGAATGGGCTTGGGTCTGGAATGCACACAGGAAAGCCGCTTCGCAACAGCTGCACGGGCCGTCGGCTTGTCTCGGGTATGCAGGGATTTTTTGATCTCTTTGCGGCGACCACAGGGGAGCGTGGTGACTTTCCGGTAATACCAGATGCCGTGGGGACTGAGCCAGAGATTCATCGATGAGCTCCTCGTCGTCCACACAAAGTGGATGACCAAGGGCTTTAGGAAGCTAACTTATTGAATTGCAGAAACAAGTGGTGGCCCTACCAGCCACATCCCGGCACTCGAGTCCCCCGCCTTGGCTGCTACCTTCCGGTCCTGACCAGGTCGACGGGTTATCAATGCGAGAGGACCAATAGGACCACCGGCGAGGAGAATAGGCAAACTGGGCGTTCAATGCAACGGCTTTCTACCCTCCAACAGATCGTTTGCCTTATTTTTCAACAATCTGCCGAATGAATCAGCTAAACAGCATAAATTTCGCCCCCACCAGCAGCATCAGCAGAGCAAATGCCTGCTTGAGGCGTCTTGGTGACAATCGGTGTGCCAGCTTGGCACCAAGGCGGGCAAACTGGGTACTGGTCAGCACAATGCCGAGCAGCGCTGGCAGATAGATGTAGCCCACACTCCACTCGGGCAGATCGGCATGACCCCAACCCGCATAGAGGTAGCTGAGGCTCCCCGCCAGCGCGATGGGCATGCTGCAAGCTGCAGAGGCCGCTACCGCATTGCGCATCGGCACCGAGTTCCAGCTCAGATAAGGGACGGTCAGCGAGCCACCGCCAATACCAAACAGCGCTGACATCCAGCCAATGATGGTACCGGCGATGCCTGTGCCGAGCGCCCCCGGCATATGGCGCTCCGCTTTGGGCTTGAGATTGAGCCCCATCTGTAGCGCCATGCTCCAGGCGAAGCAGCCGATAATGATATTGAGGGTACTGGCACTGAGCAGATTGGCCGTCATACCACCGAGCCAGGCACCAACCAGCATGCCCGCCCCCAATCTGCGGATCATCACCCAGTCGACGGCGCCCGCTTCCTGATGTGCTCTAAGCGAGCTGAATCCGGTAAAGATCATGGTGGGCAACGAGGTGCCGAGGGCCAGATGGGTAATTATTTCAGGGTCGATGTCCTGGGCGCGAAAGGTCATGACCAGCACGGGGACAATGATAAGACCGCCGCCGATCCCGAACAGTCCCGCCAGCATACCGGCAAAGGCGCCCAGCAGGAGGTAACCCATAAACAGCATAAAAATTCCTGTGTTAAACAAAAACTGGCCAACACGGCCGGGCAACAGTGGATATCTGCATGAAAAAAAAGAGATGGCGTGAGGGCCATCTCTTCATTGTGCCGGTTAGTGCAGGGGAATGGTACCGTCCATCACCTTGTAGAAGGCCAGTACGGCACAGCCAAGCAGGGCCGCCGTCATCCCCTGCTCCAACCGGTTAAGGCCGCGCAGACCGTGATGCTGACGCGCCTTCCAGTAGATGAAGATGCCCGGACTATAGAGCAGCGCCACCAGCAACAGGTACTCCACACCGGCAGCGTAGACCAGCCAGCAGCCGTAAACCGTCGCCACCAGGGCCAGCAGCAGGTCACGCTTGCGCTGATGGGGTTGACCCTGATAGGTCTCCCCTTTCAATGCCAGCTTCAGGCCATAAGCGCCCGAAAAGACGTAAGGCACCAGCGCCGCCGAGGTTGCGATGTTGACCAGCGCCAGATAGGTGCTGCTCTGGAAGTAGATGATGATCAGGAAGATCTGCACCAGACAGGTGGAGCACCAGAGGGACACCTGCGGCGAGCCGTTCTTGTTCTCCTTGGCAAACCAGCCCGGGAACACACCGGTCTTGCCCGCGATGTAGGGCACTTCAGCGGCCAGTACGGTCCAGCTGAGCAGAGCACCCATCACCGACACCACCAGACCGATGTTGATAAGCCAGGCGCCCCAGGGGCCGACCACGGCTTCGAGGATCATGGCGGTCGAAGGGTTCTTGAGCGCCGCCAGTTGCGGCTGGCTCATGACACCTAGCGAGAACAGGGTCACCATCACATAGAGTGTCAGGGCGCCGAGCAGCGCCAGCACGGTGGCACGGCCCACATCCTTGCGATGACGGGCACGGGCAGAGACCACCACGGCCCCTTCAATCCCGATAAAGACCCAGAGGGTCACCTTCATGGTGGACTTGACCTGATCCATCACGGAGCCCAGCTCCATGTTGTTCTGGCCCCAAATATCCAGAGTGAAGGTATCCATGTTGAAGGCCAGCAGGATCGCAACACAGAAGACGATGAGCGGCACCATCTTGGCGATGGTAGTGACGATATTCACCAGTGCAGCAACCTGTACCCCGCGCAGCACCAGCGCATGCACCGACCAGATCAGGATGGAGGCCAGCGTGATGGCCACCGGCGTATTGCCGTCACCGAAGATGACGTTGTCAGGCGTATCGAAGAAGTAGCTCAGGGCGCTGAACACCACGATGGCGTAAGAGACGTTGGCCAGCAGTTGGCAGAGCCAGTAACCCCAGGCGGCGTTGAAACCGATAAAATCGCCGAAACCGGCCTTGGCATAGCTGAAGATACCGCCATCGAGATCAGGGCGGCGCATGGAGAGGTTCTGATAGACCAGCGCGAGACAGATCATGCCAAGACCGGTGATGGCCCAACCCAGGGCGACCGCCCCGGCACTGGCATGCGCAGCAATGTTTTGTGGCAGACTGAAGACCCCGGCGCCGACCATGGAGCCGATCACCAGCGAAATGAGGGCGCCCAGCCCTAGTTTCTTGTCCATTTCAATCCTGTTTATTTAGGCGGCGGCAGAGCGTCCGTATTCATACTGCGCGCAATATGGGAGGGGCTGGGAATCCTGACCCCGTGAAAAAGGCGGCAACTATATTGCATGACTATTCCGACCGCAATCCCTCGTCCCGTCAATCATGCACCGCCTTGACCGCGCGCAATTTTACAGCACTGACCCATATGGCCTGTGAGCTGGCTCAAATTAACCAAGACCCATTGATATTTCTCATTTTTCTGCCAACACAACCTGACTCGCATGGTTCCTATGCATCGCCATTCAGGCACTCTCTGTATAAATAATCTGCATAAAAAAGGCTATGTCCCAATTACGTGTTGAAAGGCTAATCTTGAAGTAGGCCATCACCTTGAGGTCTGCCATCATGGATACCCCAGCCTTTCAACA
>NZ_JBFODQ010000003.1:0-10255 GCF_040908355.1 Aeromonas sp. R2-2
ACTCCGGCAGTGCCAGCATGACGTTGAACGGGGTACTGAAGATAAGCAGATACACCACTATGGTGTGGGATGATTCGTTGGCTGCCTGATAGCGCACCATCAGGGAGTAGCCGGCCCAGAACAGCGCCGCCGCCACCGGCAGTAGGGAGGCCCAGTTGAATTCGTCAGTCCAGGGGGCGAGGATGAGCATGGCGCCGGCAAAGCCCGCCAGGGTGGCCAGAATGCGGGTGCGGCTCACCTGCTCCTTGAGCAGCAGCGCGGAGCCCAGGGTGGCAAACAGCGGCGAGGTCATCAGCAGGGCGATCCCCTGCCAGATAGGGACGGGGTACGCCAGTGCCCAGAGCCAGAGCTGGATGCCGATCACCGCCAACAATACCCGCAACAGGTGCAACCGGAACTGATTGGTCATCAGGGATTGGCGCAGGCCATGGCGAACCAGCCAGGGCAGCAGGCAGATCAGGGCGATCAGGTATTGATGAAAAGCGACCTGGGTAGAGGCAAGGCCGAGTTTGAAGCTGACATACTGGCTCAGGCTGTTGACGGCGGCGAAGCAGAGTCCTGCCACCATCATCCAGACTGCACCGGCCAAAGGAGAGTGCCTGCGCGAGGGTATCATGGGATCCGGGTCGCTGGAAAAAAGTGCGGCGGATCATAACGGCAATCGTTTGTTCTGCCAAGGGTTGAAGCGCGGCCGCAGGGTTGGCTGGCGAGGAAGTGGCCTTGCATCAAAAAATTTGAACAAGTTGAGCATCTATTTTCGCTATCAGCAAATAAGCACAATGTTTAGAGTGACCTCCATCGACAGCAACGCTGTTCAACCGACAACCAAATGGAGTTTCACCATGGCCAATATCCTCGTACTCAAATCCAGCATCCTGGGTCAATATTCCCAATCCAACGCCCTGATCGACGGCTTCCTGGCTGATCATCAGGATGATGCCGTCACCGTGCGTGATTTGGCTGCCCTCAACCTGCCGGTGCTGGATGGCGAGTTGGCCTCCGGCCTGCGCGGTGGTGACAACCTCAATGAACGTCAACTGGCGGTGATCGCCCAGTCTGACGAGCTGATCGCCGAGCTCAAGGCGAGCGACTTGGTGGTAATTGCGGCCCCCATGTACAACTTCAACATCCCGACCCAGCTGAAAAACTGGATCGATCTGGTTGCTCGCGCTGGCGTCACCTTCCGCTACACCGAGACCGGTCCGGTCGGTATGGTTGAAAATACCCGTGCGCTGGTGATCAGCCCCCGCGGCGGCATGCACGTCGGCAGCGCCACCGATCTGGTGACCCCCTACATGCGTACCGTGCTCGGTTTCATCGGTATCAAAGAGGTGGATTTCATCTACGCCGAGGGGATGGGTATGGGCCCGGATGCCCAGAGCAAGGGGATGGAAGCGGCCAAAGCGCAGCTTGAGGCTCTGGCTATCTAAGGGCTCTCTTCTATAAGGGCTATCTATCCCGTCAGGGGTTATCTCTTCAAGGAGTTGCCCAGCCAGAAACAATAACGCAGCCATCAGGCTGCGTTTGTTTTTGGGCTAGATATGATTGCGACAGATGTTGCTGCTACAGAGAGTATCGCGGCAAGCGGTCGGTATAGACGTTCCGGCGGAGTCACTACTCCATCATAAAGCGGCGACAACCGCGCACCAGCAGCAATGCCACCGTGACCAGCAGGCCAAGCAAGAGGGTGGTCAGCCACTGTTCGGTACTTTGTGGCAAGTGGGGCGTGAAGAGGCTGATCATCAACAGGGTACAGAGCGTGATCAACAGGCTCTGTCGGGTCATCAATATCATGGGGTCATCCTTGGTTTGCTCACCTGAAACGATTTTAATGCCCTCTTGTGACAGGGTGATGTATCCGTGCATCACTCTGTTGGGGCTCTTCAGACCATATCAGGTTTTTACCGCAGAGCCAGCGCCATCACTGGCGCTGTGATCCCGATCCCGCTAGCTCTCTTTATCTGAACTGTTTCTGCGCTGGCTGGTAGTGAAAATCGCCGCTGGCGAGCCGCGCTTCCAGTGCAGCCTGATCGATCTCCTGCGCTTTGCAGAGATCATCCAGATCGTCATAGCGATCACGCAGCTGCATATTGACGACGCTCAGCAGCATGTTGATGTCCATGGTGGCGAACTTTTTCAAATCCATGATTATTTCTCCCGATCCAGTGATTGCAACTGCTCGATGGCGGCGCTGACGCTGTGCAGATGCTGGCGGATCGCCTCGCGGGATTCGCTCGGCAGATAGTCGGTCAGGGTATGTTGCCAGCTGCCCGCTTCACTCTTGAGCTGCAGGAAGAGGGCGAGCCCGGTATTGGTGAGGGAGACCAGGCTGATGCGTTTATCCTGCTCGCTGCTCTCGGTAAAGATGATCCCTTTTTCGACCAGACGGCGGATCTCGCGGGAGATGCGCACCTTGTCCATGCCGCTCGCCTCGACCAGCTCTTTCTGGCTGATGGGGTAGTTGGGGCCGAGCACCATCATCAGGCGCCATTGCGGCACGGTCAGCTGGTAACGCTGCTCATAAAACTGTTCGAAGGTATCCCGTAGCATCTCGGCGGCATGTACCAACTGATAGGGCGGGTAGTGAGCGAGTAACGCTATGATTTTTGACATATTACACCCTGCTGTGACGGCTGCATCAGATGCAGTTTCTTTTGATACTTTGACATTGATGATACGAAACTCAAGCTGATTTGTCTGACCCGGTTGCGATGAAATGTGCGGTGGCGCACGCCCTCAAGGAAAAACCGGGTCTGACCGACGGGATTTTAAGCCAATGCTGTTCAGCCTTTACGCAACCAGATGAGGGCGTTCTGCTTGAGCCAGGCCTCACGAGTGTGGATAGCGTAGAGCGCGGCCTCGTCGCGGCTGCCCGCTTGCCAGCTTTGTGGCTCCTGTTTGGGCAGCTTGCGCTGACCCAGCAGGCAGGCCGGAATGTGCGGGTTGGCCTCGATGGCGACCCGCAGATGGGGCTTGGCTGCCTCGGCACCCTCGGTGGCAAAGATCATCAGCGCCTTGTTATAAAGCAACCAGCTGGAAGCTTCATCAAAGCGCACCAGCAGGGCGGTCAGCGCCTGCCAATCCCCTTGCAGTGCATAGAGGGTGGAGAGGTTATAGCGGCAACCCAGCTCATCGGCCATGCAGATTTTCAGCAGCTCCAGATATTCGGCTTTGGCCTCGCCCAGCTTGCCAAGGCGCAGCAGGCAGTCGGCGCGGCCGGCTCTGGCGGCCAGCAGAGGACGCAGCTCGGAGGCACTCCAGCCGTGGCCGGCGATTTGCTGCCAGAAGGCTTCATCAAAGAGCGGAGTGGCATCGGCGATGATCTTCTCGAACCAGCCGAGGCGGGCCTGATGATCGCGGCAGCTGTCGGCCAGCTCGAACCAGGTCTGCCACTGTTGGGCCTGCTCGCCATTGAGGGCGACATCGGTGCTGGGGGCGGCCTGATACTGGTCGAGGTTGAGTAACTGGTTGAGGGCGGTTTTCATGTTCTGGCGCTGGCGTTTGCAGAACTCGACAAAGGGAAGCTCGCTGGCGGCGGCGCTATAGAGCATCTGGGCCATCTGCTTGTCGCGAAACAGGCTCAGCTCTGCGGCCAGACTGAAGCGGTACTGGGTGGTCGGGTCGTTCAAATCCTTCGGCTTGGGCCAGGTGGCAAAACCCATGCTGAAGCCATAACACCATTGACCGAGGGGGTGGCTCTGTTCGAACACCTGCTCGGGGTTATCGCTGGGCAGGCGGCATTGACTCGGCAGGGCCAGCTGGGCGTCGTCGGCTTGGGATTCCAGCTCGGCGATCAGGTGGTTGAGGGCTTCTGCGCTTTTTTCATCCAACTCGGCATCCTGTTCCAGCATACCAGCCAGCGGGCGTTGCCAGTCAGGGCTTTCCGGCCCCACCAGACGAGCACAGAGAAAACCGTGCAGGGCCGGGTAGGTCATGTCCTGATCGCTGTGGCTCTGGATCCATTGATTAAGATGGCGGGTACGAGTGGATGGGTTCATCGACAGTTCCTCTGGATTTGAACAGCCGCGAAGTCTACCTAAAAGTGGGGTTATTTGCAGCAAATGGCCGCCTGTTTGGCGATTTAATCACCATTGGCGGATAAGATAGGGGCGAAAGGGCGGCTCGTGGTGGCTTGGGGACTAGGCCGGATCACCGCTCTTGAGGTAACATGCGCGCCCATAGGGGCCATGATCAATTGGCCCATCCGGGTAATGAAAAAAGAGAGCACCATGATACAGATTGGCAAGATGAACACCCTCACCGTTGTTGAACTCGAAGATCGCGGCGCCTGGCTTGCGGCCGATGAGTACGGTGAACTGCTGCTGCCCAAGCGTCAACTGCCGGAAGGGGTGAAAGAGGGGGATAGCGTGCAGGTCTTCCTCTATCTGGATGCCGATTGCGAGCCGGTGATCACCACCGACAAGCCATTTGCCATGGTGGACGAATTTGCCGGTCTGAAAGTGGTCAATGCCAACAAGATTGGTGCTTTCCTCGACTGGGGCATGAAAAAGGATCTGTTTGTGCCGAGCCGCGAGCAGAACAAGCCGATGCAGGTGGGCCACGTTTATCTGGTGCGTCTGCAACTGGATAACGAAGGGCGCATGGTCGGCACCAGCCGCATCGAGCGTTTCCTGACCCCGGCCGGCAGCAACTTCAAGGTCGGTGACGAAGTGACCGCACTGCCGGGAGAGCACTCGCCCCTTGGCATCAAAGTGATCGTCAACGGTCAGTATCCCGGCATGCTGTTCAAGAACGAGGTGTTTGGTCGGGTGATGACCGGTCGGCCGCAAACCGCCTGGGTCAAGCAGGTGCGCGAAGATGGCAAGCTGGATCTGACCCTGCAAAAGCCGGGTCTGGCGCGGGTTGATGACGCCGGTGAACGCATTCTGAGCCGGATGAAAAAGCAGGGCGGCACTCTGGCGGTGGGTGACAAGAGCGAACCCGAGCTCATCTACAAGCTGTTCAGCATGAGCAAGGGCACCTTCAAGAAGGCGATCGGCGGCCTCTACAAGCAGGGCAAGATTGTCATCGAAGATAACGCCATCACTCTGGTGGCTACAGAGACCGACTCGGCAGTGGATAGCGAATAAGATGCCGAGCCCCTGTGTTGGCCTCTGCAAGGCGAAGGATGGGCTTTGCCTTGGTTGTGGCCGCACCCTGACCGAGATCGGCCACTGGTCGGCGATGGATAGCAAGGCCCAGCTGTCGGTGATGGCCGAGCTGAATGGCTCGAAAAGCACCCACCGCTGCCCGGGTTGTGGCGAACCGGCCTATTGCGCCGTCTCTGCCGGTCAGACCATCGCCCAGTGCTGGTGCAGCCAGTTGCCGGTATTGCCGATGCAGGAGGCCAGCGCTTGCTGGTGCCGCCGCTGTCTGGCCAAGGCCATCGCAGCGCAGGATTAGCAGAAAACAGCAATAAGAGTGCACGGAAACAAGAAAGGCGCCGATGGCGCCTTTTTTATGCCTGCTGCTGGCGATGCCAGCGCACATGCACTTGATCTTCGGTCAGCAGACGGGGCAGCAGAAAGGTGGCGAAGATCACCTCAAACTCATCCTGATGATCCAGCAAACCGACCCACACTTCGACCCAGCGCTCCATATCGACCGGCTCACCAAGCTCGGTCGACCAGTCGGCATTGGGCAGAGTCGCCTCCACGGCGCCACGCTGCTCAAACTCCAGGGTGATGTCGACTATTTGTTCGGGGGCCAGCATATCGGCGGCCTGCTCAAGAAACTGATCATAGGCCCATTCGACCAGCTGATCCGGGGTACGCTGTTCCATGAAATCACTCCAGATACATCGAGGTTCGCTACTGTAACAATTATTGGCTGTGGCGGCCAGACCAGTGCGCCGGGCGTGGCAGGCCTGTCCAAGTTGCCGTTGGGGGAGTATGGTTAAGGCGCGGATCATCTGGCAGGGAGTAAGGGGATGAAGCAGCGGGGACGGCGGCAACAGATCAAGCGACGGCGCGAGGCCTGGTGGTGGCACTATCTGCCGCTTCACCGCGAGATGGTGGGCGGCCATCTGGGCCCACCGGAGAAACCCGATGAGCCCTGAGGATCAGTCGGCCTGATGCACCCGATTGAGGGTGATCTGACCCAGTTGTCCCATCTGGCGGCGGATCCAGACCGAGCGCTTCTGCACATAGGGTGACGGGGGCTTGACCCGATAGCGCCACGGATTGGGCAGGGCTGCTGCCAGCAGAGATGACTCGTAGCGGGTCAAGCGGCTGGCCGGTTTGCCAAAGTAGGTGCGGGCGGCGGCTTCGGCGCCGTAGATGCCGGGGCCGAACTCGACGATATTGAGATAGACCTCGAGAATGCGGGCCTTGTCCCAACCCAGCTCCATCAGCAGGGTAAACCATGCTTCCAGCCCCTTGCGCAGGAAGCTGCGATCACTCCACATAAAGAGGTTCTTGGCGGTCTGCTGGCTGAGGGTGCTGGCGCCGCGCACCCGTTCGCTGTGCTGGTTGTGCTTGAGCGCGGCGTTGATGGCATCCATGTCAAAGCCGTTATGCTCGGCAAAGCGCTGATCCTCGGCGGCGATCACCGCCAGTTGCAGCTCTTTGGAGATGGACTCCAGATCCACCCACTCATGGCGCACCTGGGTGATCTTGGCGGGCGGAAAGAGGGCCCGCTCGATACGCCAGCTCCACATCGGCGGATCGATAAAACGCAGCAAGGCGACCGAGCCGACCGAGCAGAGCAGCCCGGCCAGCGCGATCTTGCCTGCCCACCTCAACACCCGGCGCCCAAACGATACAGATGGGCGCTCAGGGGCCACGGCGTCAGGGCCAGACTCCCACTGATAGTGGCTGGGATCATCGGGATCCGGAATTATTGGGGCAGCCATTCGATGTGGCAGAACTTCTCGTCAACACGGCGGGAGAGCAGCATGCGGGCAAACAAGTGCTCATACTCTTGTTCTTCATTGCCAAGGCCAACCCAGATCTCGGCATAGTCGGTGTCGCTCACCGCAAAACCCACGTCCGCTTCCCAGTCATCGGCCGGGTCGGTTTCGGCCAGCAGGCCGCGGTCGTTGAACTCCTGATTGAAACGTGCGATCTCCTGCTCCGGCAGGTTGTCAGAGGCCAGCTCCATAAAGAGTTCGAGGGCGGTATCGAGCAGTTCCTCGACGCTGTGCATTTCGTCATTCATAGACATAAGCGGTCTGTTCCAGAAAAGAGAAAAAGGTGCCAGCGCAGATCACTGCCTGCGGGGCGGCGCTATTCTAGCGGTCGGCAGACCCCTTGGCGAGATGATGCGAGCCGCTGTGACCTGTTTTTGTGCCAATAAAAAACCGGATCCAGTGACAGGATCCGGTCTTCATTGGGGGAAGGGGTCACGCATAGGGCGTCAGCTCATCCCTTCTTGTCATCGGCGAAGGTGATGTTGAGCTCCAGTACCGACAGCTCATCACTCTTCTGATCCAGTTGGACGGTTATCTTCTCCGGATCAATGTTGACGTATTTGCGGATCACATCGAGGATGTCCTGCTTGAGCTGGGGCAGGTAATCCGGCCCCCCTCTGGATGAACGCTCGTGAGCAACAATGATCTGCAACCGCTCTTTGGCCAGTTGTGCGGTGTTCTGTTTCTTGTTGGAACGAAAATAATCCAATAATGACATGTTTAACTCCCGAACAGTCGGCTAAAGAAGCCCTTCTTCTCTTCTTCCAGAAAACGAAATTCCTTGGCATCGCCCAGCAGGCGGGACACCGCATCTTCGTAGGCCTGACCGGCATCGGACTCCTTGTCCAGAATGACCGGTTCGCCGGAGTTGGAGGCGCGCAGCACCGCCTGGGACTCCGGGATCACCCCGAGCAGCGGGATGGCCAGGATCTCCTGCACATCCTGCACGCTCAGCATGTCGCCGCGGTTGACGCGGGTCGGGCAGTAGCGGGTCAGCAGCAGGTGCTCCTTGATGGGGTCTTCACCACGCTCGGCGCGGCGGGACTTGGAGGCCAGGATGCCAAGGATGCGGTCGGAGTCACGCACGGAAGAGACTTCCGGGTTGGTGGTGACGATCGCCTCGTCGGCAAAATAGAGCGCCATCAGCGCGCCCGCCTCGATCCCCGCCGGGGAGTCGCAGACGATGTAATCGAACTTCATCTCCGCCAGTTGATCCAGAATCTTCTCGACCCCCTCACGGGTGAGGGCATCTTTGTCCCGGGTCTGGGAGGCGGGCAGGATAAACAGATTTTCCGAGCGTTTGTCCTTGATCAGCGCCTGATTGAGGTTTGCTTCCCCATTGATGACGTTGACGAAGTCATACACCACGCGCCGCTCGCAGCCCATGATGAGATCCAGGTTTCTCAGACCGATGTCAAAGTCAATGACCACTGTCTTGTGACCACGCTGGGCTAAGCCGGTGCTCAGGGCCGCACTGGTTGTGGTCTTGCCAACGCCACCTTTACCCGATGTAACGACTATGATTCGCGCCATTCTCGCTTCCTTGTAACTCTATTTGATACGGTCTATTCGGAGTTGTTCGTTGTCCAGCCGGACGTGTACCGGTTGCTGGATCAGGCCTGCCGGCAATGCATCGCTCAGCTGGAATGTGCCCGCGATGGAGAGCAGCTCGGCCTGTAATTGCTGGCAATAGATCCGGGCCTGGGTGTTGCCCCGGGCACCGGCAATGGCTCTGCCACGCAGGGTGCCATAAATATGAATGCTGTCATCGGCGAGCACTTCAGCTCCCGGACTGACGGACCCCAGCACCACCAGCGAGGTGCCGGCGGCGTAAATCTGCTGGCCGGAACGAACCGGTCCCACATGTACCTTGCTCGGGATCAAGGGGGCGGGTTCGGGCTCGGGAACCACCTCAAGGGCGGCTGGCGCGGGGGCAGGCGCGGGTTCCGGTTCGCTCTTGCGACTCTTGCCCGAGGCCATCACGGCCAGTCCCACCGCCTTGGCGGCTGTCTTCATCTCTTCACTGCGCGCCCCTGTGATGCCGACCAGCACAAACTCTTCGGACTCCACCAGCTCCTTGAGCTGTTCGAAATCGGGAATATGTTCCAGACGGGAAACATTGATCACCAGCGGCGCACAATTAAAAAAGTAGGGTGCCTGGGCCACTTTTTCGGCCAACAACTGACGTATCCGCTCAGGCTCGCCATCGCTGATATGCAACACAGAAATAGTGAAGGTGGTCCCTTTCAATTCGTTATCGCGCTCAACCATGAATCTTCCCCGAGGCAGAGATGCTAATCCGTTATTGTTATTCAATTCCTGATGTTATAGTTTGCCCCCATCAGAGGCAATAAACTCGTCGGATTATATCAATTTCCATGTTGTGTGCAGTCTATAAAAGTCGCAAAAAAGCCGAGACCTACCTTTTTGTTGAAAAAAGAGAGGATTTCTCCCGCGTTCCCGCGCCACTGCTGAGTGCATTCGGGCGTCCCGAGCTGGTGTTGATGACCAAGCTGGATCCGGCCAAGCCCTTGGGGCTGGCTGATGTCGGCAAGGTGATGGCCGCGCTGACCAACCAGGGGTTCTACCTGCAGGTGCCACCGCCTCCCGAGAATTTGCTGGAGCAGCACAAGGCCAGCCTGAAAAAACCATCCTGAATATCCAGCCCCGTGGTGCGTTCTGCCCAGCGGGGCTAATTCTTTGTGACTCTGCATGACGCATTCCGGCCCCGGTGAGGTGGCCTGCGATAATCCCGTGACAGGATCTGGCCAAATTAAACCCTCCCTTTGGTGATATTCACTTTTCGCTGTTTAAATAGAAAGTCAATCTGCTCCCAACTCCATATCGTCAACCTTTGCTGGCGCTCACAAAAATAGCGAGTGGCGCACGCTCATATCCTCCATTTCAACGGCTATTGGCCCATTCATCGATTATTTTCAGCCCCTTCTTTGGGCGCTTTTGACCTCCACTGCTCGATGCGTTTTACATCAAATAGGGAGTAAAGAGGGCGGTGATAACTATGCTAAAACCAGTTTGCGTGATGCGCTGTGGCCAAAATGATGAGTTAACCCCCTGTTTGTGTACTTGATTGTTTGCCCTGATCACGAAAGTGCCACATAGGAGGCAATCAATGTGGCGGCGTGATAATCCGCAGGGTGAGCGGTAACCGCGTCTTGCCAAACAAGGGTATGACCAAAGGGGGGGATATTGTAGTGGTCTAATCATCCCGGACACCATTTTAGGTGGTACTGTCGCCACCATGACCTGAGGTGTTCAATGACAAGATTACGTCGCTCATTTACTGCCGAATTCAAACTCGAAGCCGCATCCCTGGTGCTCGACCAG
>NZ_JBFODQ010000030.1:0-42829 GCF_040908355.1 Aeromonas sp. R2-2
CAGCGCCCGCAGGTTGTGGGTAATGGCGCCAGAGGCGAGGATGCCAATCCCCTGACTGCGCAGTGCCCCCAACACCTCGCCCAGTTGCCACAATTGGGCCGGAGTGAAGCTCGCGGGAATGGAGATCTGCACCAGCGGGAGCTCGCTGTTTGGGTCGATCAGGGAGAGCGGTGACCAGACCCCGTGATCCAGCTCGCGCCGCACCGGGGTAGCGGTCAGTCCGGCCAGTGCCAGCTGGTCGCTCACCCCCTGCAGCAACCACTCGGGGCTGCTGGCAGGCCAGCGCATCCGGTAGAGGGGCTCGGGAAAGCCGTAAAAGTCGTACATCAAGGCCGGTTTGGGCTCGACGTTGATCTGCAGCTCGCGGCTGAACCAGTGGGCGGAGATGACCACCAGCCCCTTGAGCTCACCCAGACGCAGGGTTCGCAGAAAGCGGGTGGCGGGTTGCTCACGCAGCACCAGATCCGGTGCGCCGTGAGAGATAAACCAGACGGGGGCGAGGGACATAAAGCAGACTCCAACAAAGTATCAGGGGGGCGATACCGGAGGGGATATCGCTGTTGGAATCGATTATCCCCCTGCCATTAAAAGTGAACAATCCAGCAAAATAGATAAGAACTATCAACCAATGGTTGATAATTTCACGCCTTCACGACCGGTAAGCAGCAATAGATATCAAGGCTGAGGAGCATCCGGCAGCGGTCGGGCTGCACGAAGCGCCATCCGGGTCGCGGCACTGTGATCCTGCCACTCTCGCCACGCCAATCCCTCGGCGGCCGCCTCCCCTTTCACCGGATGGGAGAAGATCGCCAGCAGACCGGCATTGTCAGGCCAGTAGCGAGCTGGCAGCGTCTGAACCAGCAGCAGGGCTGCGCCCAGCAAGAGCAGAGCCCATCCGGTTTCATGGCTGTTTTTCATCCCTGCCTCCTTCACCCGTGCGCCAATGAACTAACATTTTTGCGCAAGCCGGTGACAAGACGGTGACAGCGGACGGGTGGTCATTTTACAACATCTGAACCTCAACCCGGCCAAACAACCACAGATGGCAACATTTGTATCCCTTCAGCCCGAACCTGTGGCCGTATGCTCTAAAATGTGACTCACAGGAAAACGTTATCCCTGAAAAGAAAACGTTATCTGGTCAAAACGTTGTTTCTGGATCATAAAAAGATTCCAAAAACTGGTGTATATTGCTCGGCGGAAATTCCTTAACCATGAAGATTGACATGAAAAAGACCAAAATTGTCTGCACCATCGGTCCGAAGACCGAATCCAAAGAAATGCTGGCCAAAATGCTGGACGCCGGCATGAACGTCATGCGCCTGAACTTCTCCCACGGTGACTACGCCGAGCACGGCAGCCGCATCAGCAACCTGCGCGCTGTAATGGCCGAGACCGGCAAGCACGCAGCTATCCTGCTGGACACCAAGGGTCCGGAAATCCGTACCATGAAGCTGGAAGGCGGCAACGACGTCGCGCTGGTCGCAGGCCAGACTTTCACCTTCACCACCGACCAGACCGTGGTTGGCAACAAAGACAAAGTGGCCGTGACCTATGCAGGTTTCGCCAACGATCTGCGCGTCGGCAACCGCATCCTGGTTGATGACGGCCTGATCGGTCTGGACGTTATCGAAATCACCGAGCGCGAAGTTATCTGTAAAGTGCTGAACAACGGTGACTTGGGCGAGAACAAAGGCGTTAACCTGCCGGGCGTCTCCATCAAGCTGCCGGCCCTGGCCGAGAAAGACAAGCGCGACCTGATCTTCGGTTGCGAGCAAGGCGTTGATTTCGTTGCTGCTTCTTTCATCCGTAAGAAAGAAGACGTTCTGGAAATCCGTGAGCACCTGAAAGCCCACGGTGGCGAGAACATCCAGATCATCTCCAAGATCGAAAACCAGGAAGGTCTGGACAACTTCGACGAGATCCTGGCTGTTTCCGACGGCATCATGGTTGCTCGTGGCGACATGGGTGTAGAGATCCCGGTTGAAGAAGTTATCTTCGCCCAGAAGATGATCATCGCCAAGTGCAACAAAGCCCGCAAAGTGGTTATCACTGCCACCCAGATGCTGGACTCCATGATCAAGAACCCGCGTCCGACCCGCGCCGAAGCTGGTGACGTGGCCAACGCCATCCTGGACGGTACCGACGCAGTCATGCTGTCCGGTGAATCCGCCAAGGGTAAGTACCCGCTGGAAGCCGTGACCATCATGGCCACCATCTGCGAGCGTACCGATGCCGTGATGCCGTCCAACCTGTCTGCTGCCAACGACAGCAACAAGCTGCGCATCACCGAAGCCGTATGTAAAGGCGCCGTAGAGACCTCCGAGAAGCTGGACGCCCCGCTGATCGTGGTCGCGACCGAAGGCGGCAAGTCTGCCAAGGCCATTCGCAAGTACTTCCCGAAAGCCTGGATCCTGGCTATCACCACCAACAAGAAAACTGCTGCCCAGCTGGTTCTGACCAAGGGTGTGGTTGCTCACGTGGTTGACAGCATCGCCTCTACCGACGATTTCTATCGCATCGGTAAAGAAGCCGCGCTGGAAATCGGCATGGGTCTGAAAGGTGACGTGGTTGTGATGGTCTCCGGTGCTCTGGTACCGAGCGGCACCACCAACACCGCTTCTGTTCACGTTCTTTAATCAGAGCTGAACGAGTTGAAAACGGCGCCTGCGGGCGCCGTTTTTTTTGTCCCTCCCCCCTGCTTACCTGACAAGCCCGGTGTTAGAATCCACGCGAATTTAATCTATGCGGGAAATCTCCCGAATATCGCGTAATAACCCGGAAGTTATATGCCCTCAATACGTTTTAAAAGAGTCTCGGCGACCTTGTTGCCGCTGCTCTGTCTCCTCGCCAGCCTCTGCGTCCCGCAAGCCATGGCGCAAGATGTCCCCTCTCGCAACGCCGTTCAGCGAGCGCTGGATGGTCTGGGTAAATCAGAAACCCTGACCGTCAGTCAGCAAGCGGATCAGAAGTTGCTGACCGAAACCCTCGGCCTGCTCGACAGCATCGACAAGGAAGAGGCGAAGGCCAAGACCCAGGCCCAGCGGATCCGCAACCTGCCCACCGAACTCAGAGAGATCAGCGCCAAACTCGATGCCCTGACCAAGGGCAAGAGTGCCGAGCAGATCAAGAGCGAATACGCCAGCATGAGTCTGGCAGAGCTCGACAGCCGTCAGCCGGAAGTGCTGGCCAACATGCAGGCGGCCCAAGAGGCTCTCGGCGCCATCGGCAGCCAGCTCACCAGCTTGCAGACCCTGCCGGAGCGAGCCCAGGCCAGCATGAGCCGTGCCTACCAGCGCAGTCAGGAGATCCGTACCCGTCTCAACGCCGGTGAAAGCGTCTCCAGCGCCGAGAAGATGAAGCTCGGTGCCGAGCTGGCCCTGCTCGACCTGCAGCTGGCCCACCTGCAAAAGGAGCTGGATAACCGTACCAGCATGCAGGATCTGGCGATCAAGCAGCGCGACTACCAGAGTGCCCGTCTCGCCAGCGAAGAGCAGAAACTGCAGCTGTTGCAGGATCAGAGCAGCGCCAAGCGCCTCGGCGACACAGAAAAAACCGCCGAGCAGACCGGTGAACTGGTGGCGACCGAAGACAGCCCGCTGGTGCAAAAAGAGCAGGAGCTCAACCACCAGCTCAGCCAGCAGCTGATCGGTGCCACCACCAGCCTCAACTCGCTGGTACAAAAAAACCTGCAAGCCAAGAGCTGGCTGGAGCGCGGCATCCAGACCGAGCGCAACCTCAATGAACAGGTGCAGATGCTCAAGGGCAATCTGCTGCTGTCGCGCATCCTCTATCAGCTCTACCAGCAGCTGGAGGCGGCCCCCACCATCGCCGTCAAAAACCTGGAAGAGCAGATCGCCGATCTCCATCTGGCCCAGTTTGAACTGAGCCAGCAGCGTGACCAGCTGTTCCAGAAGAACCTCTATCTGGACAATCTGATCGCCGGCAGCAAGGAGCCGGTCAGCGAGGAGGACAAGGAGAGCCTTGCCAAGCTGCTCGATACCCGTATCAATCTGCTCGATCAGCTCAACCGCCAACTCGACAGCCAGCTCACCAACGCTATCAGCCTGCAGCTGACCCAGCAGCAGCTGGCGCGGGTCTATGCCTCTATCGAATTTACCCTGCAGCAACACATCTTCTGGGTAAGCAGCAACAAGCCCATCGACAGCAAGTGGTTTATCAGCTGGCCCGCCCAGGCCTACAAACAGGCCTCCGACTGGGTATTGAAACCAGACTGGAAACGCTGGCGCGAAGAGCTGCTGGGGATCTCCCTGCTCGCCTTCCCGCTGCTGCTGATCGGCGGCCTGCTGGTCTGGAAACGTCCGGCGCTGGTTGAGCGCGAGAAGAAGATCACCAAGGACCTTGGCCGTTTCCGTCAGGACAGCCAGTGGCACACCCCGCGCGCCCTGCTCTATACCGTGCTGCAACGCCTGCCGGGCAGCATGTTCATTCTGGCTGGCGGCCTGCTGCTCACCTACTGCGGTCTGCTCAGTCCCAAGCTGATGTTCCAGATCACCCTGAACCTCGCCCTCGGTTATCTGGTGTTCAGCGTCTATCTGGCGGTGATGCGCCCGGGCGGCATCGCCGAAACCCACTTCCGGATCCCGAAAGCGGAGCTGCAGGCCAAGCGCAACAGCATGCGCTACATCTGGTTGCCACTGCTGCCGCTCATCATGCTCGCGACCAAGGCGGTAGTTGAACCCTCCACCCTGGGCAACGACGTGATCGGCCAGGCCATGACCCTGACCCTGCTGGGGCTGGCCGCCTATCTGGTGTTCCCCATCTCCCGCGCCCGTATCAAGGGCGAGGCAAGCATGCAGAAGTCGCTGATCGCCATCGCTCTGGCGCTGGCGCCGGTGGCGCTGATCGTGCTGGCGGTGCTCGGTTACTACTACACCGCGCTGAAGCTGACCGGTCGCCTGATCGAATCCTTCTACCTCATCATCATCTGGAGCCTGGTCTACCGCACCGCCCTGCGTGGTCTGGAGCTGGCGGCCCGTCGTCTGGCCTACCGCCGTGCGGTGGCCAAGCGTGAGCACAAATCTTCGGAAGATGCGGAAGGTGGCGAGTCCATCGAAGAGCAGCCCATGGATCTGGAGGATGTCAGCCAGCAGTCCCTGCGTCTGACCCGTACCGTGCTGATGCTGATCTTCGGCGTCGCCTTCTACTGGCTCTGGTCCGATCTGGTCGCGGTCTTCTCCTACCTCGACAGCATGGTGCTGTGGCACCGCAGTGAAGGCACCGGCGCCAACGCCGTGCTGTTCCCCATCAGCCTGAGTGACGTGCTGATCGGCTTCCTGCTGCTCGGCGGTGCCTGGTCACTGGCGCGCAACCTGCCGGGCTTGCTGGAGGTGCTGGTGCTCTCCAAGCTCAACCTGGCTCAGGGTACCGCCTACGCCATCACCACCATGCTCAACTACGTGCTGATCGGCTTTGGCTCCCTCACCGCTCTCTCGATGATGGGTGTTCAGTGGGACAAGCTGCAGTGGGTAGCGGGTGGTCTGTCAGTCGGTATCGGTTTCGGCATGAAGGAGATCCTCTCCAACTTCGTCTCCGGCATCATCATCCTGTTCGAGCGTCCGGTGCGGATCGGTGACACCGTCACCATCGGCTCCTTCTCCGGTACCGTCTCGCGGATCCGCATTCGCGCCACCACCCTGACCGACTTCGACCGCAAAGAGGTGATCATCCCCAACCAGCAGCTGATGACAGAACGGCTCATCAACTGGTCGCTGAGTGACACCGTCACCCGGGTGATCGTGCGGGTGGGCGTGGCGTATGGCTCGGATCTCGAGCTGACCCGCACCCTGCTCAAACAGGCCGCCGACGAAAACAGCCGCGTGCTGAAAGATCCGGCCCCCATCGTCTACTTCCTCACCTTTGGCGCCAGCACGCTGGATCACGAGCTGCGCTTCTTCGTGAGCGAACTGGGAGACCGCAACCCGGCGGTGGACGAGTTGAACCGCAAAATCGACCAGCTGTTCCGCGAGAACGGCATCGAGATCGCCTTCAACCAGATGGATGTCTACATCAAAAACATGCAGGGCGAAGAGCAGAAGGTGGAGTCCAACTCCGCCGCCCTGCCGCCGCCCGCAGAAGATGGCAAGCAGCCAGCTTGATAGCGAACTGCATTGATCTGATGACAACAGCCGCTCACCCAGGTGAGCGGCTTTTTTATGCCAGTTTATGGCGATAGAGACAGTTATCCATTGCCAACATGGCTGGCCGCCGCACAACAGGCAGCCACCACCCTTGATAAAATATAAAGAGAAATAAAAGTCTAAAAACAAACACTTGCCCTACACCACTACTTACCGCATGGATGAACCCTGCCCCCTTCTCCCCTCACCGCGCCCCCCATACCGCGTTCGCTCCGGCTCCCGGATTTTTATAACTTTTTTTAATTTTATTTGAGTGTCCTCTTCATCCTGACCATTGCAAAGTGGCGCCATTCCAGCGCCGGGCACAGTGACCACCGTCCGGCTGACACCGACTTGCTCATTTGATAATTGAAAGGATCCGAGAGATGAAACACTCCTTGATGGTAATGGGGTTGGCCACCTGTCTGGCATTGAGCGGCTGCCAGAATATGGATACCAAGAAAGTCCTGATAGGTGCAGCTGCGCTGGGGGCCATCGGCGCCGCTGGCTATTACGCCGGGAAAAAGCACAGCGATAACAAACACGAGCATGATGGCCAGCATGACGATAGCGATGACCAGCATATGGCCACCAGCAAGATGCCCCGTTACTGCTCTGGGGAAGCAGCCAGCAAATTCCATGTCTCCCCGCGCGATATCACCACCGAGTCGGCAGAAGAGAGCGGCCACAGATACAAGGTCTATGGCCAGTACGAGACCGATGATGATCTGGTCGACTTTACCTGCACCTTCAATCACGACGGTCGCTTCCTCTCGGTCGTTCGCAGCTGATTGACCATCGGGTATAGCCAATTCACTACTGGCACCCCATACAGGACACACAAGATGAAACAGCAACGCAGCATGATCGCCAGCCTCATTGCGCTGGCCTTGCTTGGCCTCGCGCCATGCGCCGGTGCCACCAGCGGCCACTCCGGGGTGGATCTGGCCAGCATGGATAACAGCGTGCGCGCGGCGGACGATCTGTTTCGCCACGTCAACGGCAACTGGCTGGCCCAGACCCAAATACCGGATGACATGCCGGGGCAGACCATCGGCAATCTGCTGGCGGACAAGTCGCTGGAGGATCGCAAGGTGTTGCTGGAGGAGCTGCTCAAGCGCCCGCAACAGGCCGGAACCCCTCGCCAGCAGATCGCCGATCTCTACGCCAGCTATCTGGATCAGGCCGGGCGGGATGCCAAAGGGCTGACGCCCATTCAGCCACTGCGCGATGAGATCATGGCCATCCATGATGGCGCCTCGCTAGCCACCTACTTTGCCCGGGTTAACAAGTTGGGGGGCGGCGCTCCCTTTGGTATCGGGTTCATGGCCGACAAGAAGCAGCCTGACAGCTACGGGATCTACCTGCAGCAATCCGGCCTCGGTCTGCCGGATCGGGACTACTACCTGAAAGCAGATGCCGCCAGCAAGGCTCTGCGGGCCAGCTACGAGCAGTTCATTACCGCCCTGCTCAACCATGCCGGCGTCGAGGGGGCAAGCGAACAGGCCCATCGCATTCTGGCGCTGGAGACCCGCCTCGCCAGCCTGCAGTGGGACAGAGTCAAGCGGCGGGATGACAACCTCACCTACAACAAACTGCCCATCGCCCGCCTCAGTCAGTTGCTGCCCACCCTGGATTGGCAACGCTACCTGGCAGAGGCCGGTATCGCCGGGGAAACCGAGATCATCGTCAGTGAGCCGGACTATCTGGAGAAGCTGGCCGCCGTGATGCAGGAGACCAGCATCGCGCAGTGGCAATCCTACTGCCTGTTCCATCTGCTACGTACTTATGCGCCCTATCTCGACAGCCAGAGCAATGCCCTGCACTTCGCTTTCTACGGCACGACCCTGAGCGGCATCCCCCGGCAGCGGGAGCCCTGGAAGCAGGCTATGGAGGTGCTGGACGACTATCTGGGTCAGGCGGTGGGCAAACTCTACGTGGAGCGCTACTTCCCGGCCGAAGCCAAGGCACAGATGGCGAGCATGGTGCGCAATCTGATCGCCGCCTATCGCCAGGAGATCGGTGGGCTCGACTGGATGTCTGCTCCGACCAAACAGCAGGCGCTGGCGAAACTGGAGCAGGTACGGGTCAAGATCGGCTATCCCGACCAGTGGCAGGATTACAGCGCAATCGAGATCCGTCCCGATGATCTGGTCGGCAATGCCCAGCGCGCGGCCACGGTGCGTTACAACGAGCACCTTGCCCGCCTCCATCAACCGGTGGATCGGGAGGAGTGGTTCGACAATCCGCAGACGGTGAATGCCTACTACAACCCGAACAACAACGAGATCGTCTTTCCGGCCGCCATCCTGCAACCGCCCTACTTCGATCTGAAGGCGGATGATGCGGTCAACTATGGCGCTATCGGCGCGGTCATCGGTCACGAGCTGAGCCATGGTTTCGATGATCAGGGGGCCAAATTCGATGGCAACGGTGCCTTGCACAACTGGTGGGCTCCGGCCGATCTCAAGGAGTTCACCGCCAGAGCGCAAAAACTGGCGAAACAGTACGACCGTTTCGAGCCCATCAAGGGGGAGCATGTCAACGGCCAGCTGACCCTTGGCGAGAACATCGGCGATCTCGGTGGCCTGACCATCGCCCACAAGGCGTACCAGCTCGCCCTGGGCAACCGCCTGCCAGCGGTGCTCGATGGCTTCACCGCCGAGCAGCGATTCTTTATCGGCTGGGCGCAGGTGTGGAAAGGGAAGTACCGGCCCGAGCTCGCTGCCGTTCTGCTCAAGACAGATCCCCACTCGCCGCTGGAGTACCGGGTCAATGGCGTCGTCGCCAATATGCCGGCCTTCTATCGCGCCTTTGCCATCAAGCCGGGAGACAAGCTCTATCTGCCACCTTCCGAGCGCGTGAAGATTTGGTGACCACCAGCAGGGGCCCTGGCCCGAAAAGCTCCAGCAGATGGACCACCTCCACCTGAGCTGAAGATGACCGACACAGGGAGTGTCTGTTTTACCCTGCCTGGTTTTTCCCGACCCACATGTGCCTGACCATGTGGGTTTTTTTGACCCTTTTGCTCTGCCCCTTCTCCTCAGCCTGCCCAGCTTTCACCCGATACGGCCACGGCAAACAACTCCACCGTTTTTTCGCCTTTGCCATTGGCTGAAAAACCGGCGGCGGAACCGCTATAAATCGGTTTACCACCAAACAGGTCTGACCTATGGTAAAGCATGTAAAAGATGCATCGTGGAGCCGCTTTTCCTATGAATGACCGAGAACTGCAACAGATCCTGTTTCGCTCCTTCGATGTGATCCCGCTGCCTATTCTGGTGTCCGAATCCATTGCCCGTCACGATGGCTGCTCACCCGACATGATCCCGCAGCGGCGCCACCGCTTCCTGAATAAAGCCTTTATTGAGCAGCTGGGCTACAACCTTGATGATCTGCCGGACATGGCCTCCTGGTTTCAGGTCGCCTACCCGGATGAAGGGTATCGCCGCACCATCATCGACTCCTGGCACTCCCAGGTGGAACAGAGCTTGTCGCAAGGGCTGGAGGTCGCCGAAATGCCTGCGCTGATCCGCTGCAAGAGCGGTCAGTCGCGCTGGTTTATCGTCACTGCCCAGCTGGGTGCCGATGCCATCCCGGATGGCCATATCGTCACCTTTCGCGATATCCACGACCTGCAGTGCATGGTGGAAGAGGTGAGCCGCCTCTCCTGCACCGATCCGCTCACCGAACTGACCAACCGGCGTGGCGCCCAGCAACAGTTGCAAGCCCTTTGGTTGCAGGGTGAGCCCCTCTCGGTGGTGTTGGGAGATATCGACCATTTCAAGCAGGTCAATGACCGCTACGGCCACCCTGCTGGCGATGCCGCGCTCTGCGCTGTCGCCCACGCCATGGCTGGCCAGCTGTTGCCGGGGGAGAGTCTGGCCCGTTGGGGCGGAGAGGAGTTCCTGCTGATCCTGCCTGGTTGCGATATTGAACAGGCAGCACGGCGCGCCGAACAGCTGCGCCAGCATGTCAGTATCACCCGCTTGCCATGGCAGGGGACGCAGCTATCGCTCACCATCAGTCTGGGGTGTGCCAGCATGAAGGGGCAGGAGAGCATCGACTATCTGCTGATGATGGCCGACCGGGCCCTTTATCAGGCCAAGGATCAGGGCCGTAACCGGGTTGTCATCTCGACGGAATAGAGTGATCACCAGAAAGGGAAGCCGACTCGCGGCCATAAAAAAACCGAAGCACAAGGCTTCGGTTTTTTACTACGCAACTGGCGTGAGCCAGCCGGGCATTACTTCTTGATACGGATAACCGGGGTCTCGCCCACAGTCACGGCACCAGTCATTTTGATCAGCTCTTTGATCTCGTCCATGTTGGAGATGACAACCGGAGTCAGGGTAGACTTGGCTTTCGCTTCCAGAACGGCCAGATCGAACTCGATGATGGTGTCGCCACGCTTGACCTGCTGGCCTTCCTGAGCGATACGCTTGAAGCCTTCGCCTTTCAGTTCAACGGTGTCGATACCGAAGTGAACGAACAGCTCGATACCGGAGTCGGATTCCAGAGAGAACGCATGGTTGGTCTCGAAAATCTTGCCGATGGTACCATCGCACGGAGCAACCATCTTGTTGCCAGCCGGCTTGATGGCGATACCGTCACCAACGATCTTCTCGGCGAAGACAACGTCAGGCACATCTTCGATCGGCACGATTTCGCCAGACAGCGGAGCAAAGATTTCGATGCCACCGGTGTCAGAGCTATCGTCGGAAACCAGTTTCTTCAGTTTGTCGAACAGACCCATATAAAGCTCCTAGAGATGATTTGTCGCTGTTTGCAGCCGATCTTAGCAGACTGCCTTCTGCTTAATAAAGTTATCTACGCATGCTTCGATTTCAGCGGCGGTGGCAAAGCTCAGTGCTTGATCAGCCATTGCCTTCACATCTTCGAAGTTGGTGTTGCGGATAAGCTTCTTGATACGCGGTACAGAGATGGCGCTCATGGAGAACTCATCCAGACCCATACCCAGCAGCAGCAGGGTAGCGCGCTCGTCACCAGCCAGTTCACCACACATACCGGTCCACTTGCCTTCGGCGTGGGACGCATCGATAACCATCTTGATCAGGGTCAGGACGGAGGGTGACAGCGGGTTGTACATGGCGGAGATCATCTCGTTACCACGATCGACAGCCAGGGTGTACTGGGTCAGGTCGTTGGTACCGATACTGAAGAAATCCACTTCCTTGGCCAGATGATGAGCCATCACGGCAGCGGCCGGGGTCTCGATCATGATACCCACTTCGATGGATTCATCAAAGGCTTTGCCTTCGGCACGCAATTCGGCTTTCAGCGTCTCTACGGTAGCTTTCAGGCTACGGAACTCTTCGACAGAGATGATCATCGGGAACATGATGCGCAATTTGCCGAAGGCAGAGGCGCGCAGAATGGCCCGCAGCTGAGCGTGCATGATGTCTTCGCGGTCGAAGAAAATACGCACAGCACGCCAGCCCAGGAAGGGGTTCATCTCTTTCGGGAAATTCATGTAGGGCAGCTCTTTGTCGCCGCCAATGTCCATGGTGCGCACGATGATCGGCTGATCCGGCATCGCTTCGGCCACTTCTTTGTAGGCTTTGAACTGCTCTTCTTCGGTCGGCAGCGCGTCACGGTCCATGAACAGGAACTCGGTACGGTACAGACCCACGCCTTCGGCGCCATTGCGGATGGCACCTTCGGTATCCTTGACGGTACCGATGTTGGCGCACACTTCGACCTGGTGACCATCCAGCGTGATGGCAGGCAGATCTTTCAGCTTGGCCAGCTCATCTTTCTCGGCCTGGAACTGAGCCTGGAACTTCTTGGCTTCGGTCAGCTGTTCAGCGGTCGGATTGATGATGATCTGGTTGTTGATCGCATCCAGCACCAGCATGTCACCGTTCTTGACGCGCTCGGTGATGTCGTTGGTGCCTACCACGGCCGGCAGCTCCAGGGAGCGGGCCATGATGGAGGTGTGAGAGGTACGGCCACCGATGTCGGTGACGAAACCCAGCACATATTTCAGGTTGATCTGAGCAGTTTCAGACGGGGTCAGGTCTTTGGCGACCAGGATCACCTCTTCGTCGATGGTGCTCAGGTTGACAACGGCGATGCCCAGTACGTTCTTGACCAGACGGGTACCGATGTCACGGAAGTCGGTAGCGCGTTCGCGCAGATAAGGGTCATCCAGCTCGGCCATCATCTTGGCGTACTGTTCGATCACCTCATAGATGGCTTTGTCAGCGGAAGCCTTGTTCTCTTTGATGAAGGATTTGATATCCCCTTCCAGCTCCTCATCTTCGAGCAGCATGATGTGGCCTTCGAAGATGGCCTCTTTTTCCTCACCGAAGGTGCGACCGGCCATCTCTTTGATGGCTTCCAGCTGGGTAGCTGACTTGGTACGAGCTTCGAGGAAACGGTTGATCTCGGCATCAATCTGGTCAGCAGAGATTTTGCCCTGATTGATAACGATTTCATCTTCTTTCAGAAGAAGCGCCTTACCGAATGCGATACCGGGGGACGCAAGAATGCCAGATATCATAATCCTTCCTATTAAAACGACTGTGGGGGAGGAATCTAAAGCTGGATTACTCCAGCTCGTCCATCAGGGCAACCAGCTTCTCAACAGCTTGCTGAGCATCCGGGCCATCAGCCTGGATAGTTACGTTGGTACCCTTGGTCAGGCCCAGGGTCTGCAGCTTGAACAGGCTCTTGGCGCTAGCGGACTTGCCACCGGAGACCACAGTGATCTCGCTTTGGAATTCTTTGGCTTCTTTCACGAACTGAGCTGCCGGACGGGTGTGCAGGCCGTTTTCAGCAGTAATAACAACAGACTTCTCGTACATGGTTTCACCCCATATTATTGATATTTTTTGGTGGATTGGTCGTTTTTGAAGCAACCTGACCCACCGTGTCAGTATGGATATGTTGTAAAGTAACGAAAGCAGACCCGCAATGGTTTAATCCAGGTCAAGTTTCTGTGCAGTAATCGGCGCGCTGGTTGGCAATTTTCCGTTATTGGGCTACAAGCCGCATCAGGACTGGCTTGAAATTATTTTATAACGAAAAATAACACTTTGTTACTTTGTGATACCGAGCCAGCAAACACCGCGTGACGCCGCACAGAATATGAGATTTAGAGCGGAATGTCTGCTTTTTTTCTCACTCCGGAACTTGTTATTTTACCCCAAAAAATAAGGATCAAGTGACACTAACAGGGGTTGAGTCTAGCCCATAAAGAAGCGGCGCTCCTGGGAGCGCCGCTGTTTTGAAAGATTCCGATCAGTTACTGCTGCAGCTCCTGCTCGCTGAACACCCCGGCAAACAGGGCGCTGGAGAGGTAGCGCTCCGCCGCGCTCGGCAGGATGACGACAATCGTTTTTCCTTCGAACTCCGGCAGCTCGGCCAGACGGCTGGCAGCTACCACTGCAGCCCCGGAGCTGATACCGGCCAGGATCCCCTCCTCCTCCATCAGGCGGCGGGCCATCTCGATGGCCTCATCGCTGGTCACCTGCTCAACCCGGTCAATCAGGGAGAGGTCGAGGTTGCCCGGAATGAAACCGGCGCCGATACCCTGGATCTTGTGGGGGCCCGGTTTAATCTCTTCACCGGCCAGCTTCTGGCTGATGACCGGCGACTCGGCCGGTTCGACCGCGACAGAGACCACCGCCTTGCCCTGAGTCTGCTTCAGATAACGGGAAACACCGGTAATGGTGCCGCCGGTACCGACCCCGGCCACGAACACATCCACCTCGCCGTCAGTGGCATCCCAAATCTCGGGGCCGGTGGTCTTTTCGTGGATCTCCGGGTTGGCCGGGTTTTCAAACTGTTGCAACAGCACATACTTGCCCGGCTCGGATGCGAGGATCTCGTTGGCCTTGGCAATGGCCCCTTTCATGCCGAGCGGCCCTTCGGTCAACACCAGATTGGCGCCGAGCGCCTTGAGCAGCTTGCGGCGCTCCAGGCTCATGGTGGCCGGCATGGTCAGGGTAATGGGATAGCCGCGAGCAGCGGCGACAAAGGCCAGAGCAATACCCGTGTTGCCGCTGGTGGGCTCGATGATCTCCTTACCCTTGGTCAGGATGCCGCGCTTCTCGGCATCCCAGATCAGGTTGGCACCGATACGGCACTTGACGCTGAAGCTGGGGTTGCGGCTCTCGATCTTGGCCAGCACGCGGCCTTTGGTAACACGGTTGAGACGAACCAGCGGGGTGTGACCGATAGTCTGGCTGTTGTCCTCATAAATTTTGCTCATGGTGCTATCCCTGTGTTTGTTACGACGATGAAACAAGATTACCCTGTGGTTTCTGAATGAGAAGTGACTATTCGTTATAACCATATGGTATTACAACATATAGAGCTTATTCTCTCTGGCCCCTGACTACGGGCGCCAATCGTCAAAGGAACCGACGTTATGGGATTTTCAGGAAGCAGCCAGTATCTCGCCTCCGATGCATTGAAGATGGCGGTCAATGCCGCCATCACCCTCGAAAAACCGCTGCTGATCAAAGGGGAGCCGGGCACCGGCAAGACTGTGCTGGCAGAAGCGGTCGCCGACCATCTCGGCACCGATCTCATTGCCTGGCATATCAAGTCCACCACCAAAGCCCAGCAGGGGCTCTACGAATATGATGCGGTGGCCCGGCTGCGCGACTCTCAGCTAGGCGACCCTAAAGTGGCCGATATCAGCCACTACATTCGCCAGGGCAAGCTGTGGCAGGCTTTCAGCGCCGAGCAGCGACCCGTGCTGCTGATCGACGAGATCGACAAGGCCGACATCGAATTCCCCAACGATCTGCTGCTGGAGCTGGATCGGATGGAGTTCGACGTCTACGAGACCGGCGAACGAGTCAAGGCGCGCCAGCGGCCGGTGGTTATCATTACCTCCAACAACGAAAAAGAGCTGCCGGACGCCTTCCTGCGCCGCTGCTTCTTCCACTACATCCGCTTCCCCGACAAGGCCGAGATGCAGGCCATCGTCAAACTCCACTACCCCGACCTCAAGGAGAGCCTGCTTGGCGAGGCGATGGATCTCTTCTTCGAGCTGCGCGAGGTAGAGGGGCTGCGCAAGAAGCCCTCCACCTCGGAACTGCTGGACTGGATCCGCCTGCTACTGGCCGACGATATCGCCCCCGAGGCGATGCGTGCCCGCGAGCCCGGCAAGCTGGTGCCTGCACTATATGGCGCCCTGCTCAAGACCGAGCAGGATCTGCATCTATTCGAGAAGCTCGCCTTTCTGGCCCGGCGCGGCAGCTGACCCATGCTGATCGACTTTTTTACCCACCTGCGCCGCCACAAGCTCCCCTGCAGCCTGCGCGAGCTGCTGGACTTGCACGCCGCGCTGGCAGCCCGGCTGGTCGCTATCGATATGGACGAGTTCTACCAACTCTCCCGCTGCCTGCTGGTAAAAGACGAGGCCCACTACGATCGCTTCGATCGCGCCTTCGCCGAATACTACGAGGGGCTGGAAGCCATCCCCCTGCTGCCGGAGAGCCTGCCCGAGGAGTGGCTGCGCAAGGAGTTCGAGCGACTGCTGAGCCAAGAGGAGAAGGCGCTGCTCAAATCCCTCGGCGGACTAGACAAGCTGCTGGAGACCCTTAACCAGCGATTAAGCGAGCAGAAAGAGCGCCATGCCGGTGGCAACAAGTGGGTAGGCACCGGTGGCAGCAGCCCGTTTGGCCACGGCGGTTTTCACCCCGAGGGCATTCGTATGGGCGGAGAGGGTCAGCATGGCAAGGCGGTCAAGGTGTGGGAGGCCCGACACTATCGCAACTTCAGCGACGACTCGCCGCTCGGCCAGCGCGCCATCCAGTTGGCGCTGCGCAAGCTCAGGCGTTGGGTGCGCAAAGGCAATCCCGACGAGCTGGATCTCGACGACACAATAAAAAGCTCTGCCCGCCAGGGTTGGCTCGATGTGAAGCTGCGGCCCGAGCGCCACAACGGGGTGAAACTGTTGGTTTTCTTCGATGTGGGAGGCTCCATGGATGCCCACGTGGCCGAGGTGCAGCGCCTCTTCTCCGCCCTGCGCCACGAGTTCAAGCATCTGGAGTACTTCTATTTTCACAACTGCCTCTACGACTTCGTCTGGAAGGATAACGAGCGCCGCTTTGAGGAGCGGTTCGATACCCTGCGGCTGCTGCGCACCTACGGCAGCGACTATCGGGTGATCCTGGTGGGGGATGCCACCATGGGCCCCTACGAGATCACCTGGCCGGGCGGCAGTGTCGAGCAGTGGAACGAGGAGTCGGGTCAGGTGTGGCTCACCCGCTTGCAGCAACACTTTCCCAAACTGGTGTGGATCAACCCCACCCCGCGGCGGGAGTGGCTCTGGCACCCCTCGATAAAATTGATGAATGACGTGGTTGGCGGGCGGATGCATCCGCTGACCCTGGCGGGTCTCGCTGCGGCGATCGACCAGCTTTAACCCTCTCTACCCTATAAACCGACAAGCCGGGAACGCACCCGGCGAGGAGCAAAGATGACCTCTATCGTGATCAGTGGCTCAGGCCTCTATAACCCACCCTTTGCCGTCAGCAATGAAGAGCTGGTGGCCGCCTTCAACCAGTATGTGGATCTCTACAACGAGGAGAACGCCTCCGCCATCGACGCCGGCCAGCTTCCCGCCAAGCAGCACTCCAGCTGCGAGTTCATCGAGAAGGCATCCGGCATCAAGAGCCGTTATCTGGTGAGCCGCGAGGGGGTGCTCAACCCAGACATCATGCAACCGCTGCTGGCGGAGCGGCCCGATGAGATGCCCTCCATCATGGTGGAGATGGCAGTAGCCGCCGCCGAGCAGGCGCTGATCGCCGCCGGCCGCGAGCCGAGCGAGATCGATCTGGTCATCGTGGCCGCCTCCAACATGCCACGCCCCTATCCGGCACTGGCCATCGAGCTGCAGCACTATCTGGGGGCGAGCGGCATGGCCTTTGATATGAACGTGGCCTGCTCGTCTGCCACCTTCGGCATCAAGACAGCCGCCGACATGCTGGCGGCAGGCAGCGCCAAACTGGCGCTGGTAGTCAATCCGGAGATCTGCTCGGGGCACCTCAATTTTCGCGATCGGGATAGCCACTTTATCTTCGGCGATGCCTGCACCGCGGTGCTGCTGGAGCGGGAGGCCGATTGCAAGGTGGCCAATCCGTGGCAACTGGTGGCCAGCAAGCTGGTGACCCAATACTCCAACAACATCCGCAACAACTTCGGCTTTCTGAACCGGCTGAGCCCGCGCACCCGCTACGGCGACGACAAGCTGTTCCGCCAGCAGGGGCGCAAGGTGTTCAAGGAGGTGTTGCCGCTGGTGTGCGACCAGATTGCCAACCAGCTCGATGAGCAGGGCTGGCCCGCCGAGAGCCTGAACCGGCTCTGGCTCCATCAGGCCAACCTCACCATGAACCAGTTCATCGGTCGCAAGCTGCTGGGCCACGATGCCAGCCAGCAGGAGGCGCCGGTCATTCTTGATAGCTATGGTAATACCAGCTCGGCGGGTTCCATCATCGCGTTTCATCTGTACAATCGCGACCTTCCTGCGGGGGCTCGCGGCGTACTGTGCTCCTTTGGCGCTGGCTACTCCATCGGTAGCCTGCTGCTGCGGCGCCTGTAATGGCGGGCCTCCCGCCGACATAACAATAACCAGCAACATGGGTGGGAATATGCAGAGGATCACGGGGCGCTGCGCCCTGCACTACGGGGTAACCCTGTCACTATTTTGTCTCTATGGCTGGCAGGTTTGCCCGTTTCTCGAGAGTCTCACCCTGCCCCAACTGCTGGGGCCAACCCTGGTGACGTTCGCCATCATGTTCGCCGTGCGCAATTGGCTGCTCTCAAGGCGGCCCCTGCCGCGCAACGGGCTGGACGGGTTCGGACTGGAGGTGGGTTTCTATCTGCTGGGGGCACTGCTGCTCTCGGGCTACAACGCACTGGCTCACGACTTTCCGCTGGAGAGTCACCTCAAGGTGCTGCTGGGGATGACTACCCTCGGCTTTCTGGTGGCGGCCGACCTGACCCTGGAGCGGGATTGGAATCGGGCCAGAGCACGGCAAGCCGAGCAGAGCCTGGCGCTGAGCCACCCGCTGGCCATGCCGCTGCCACGCAAGTTCACCCTCTTTACCCTGGCGACCCTCACCCTGCTGGGGGGCGTCTTCTTCTTGCTCTTCAACAAGGACCTGGAGTGGCTGGTGACGGTGGAGCGCAGCCTGCCGAGGGTCGATGCCCAGCACTACATCCTGTGGGAGATCGCCTTCGTAATGACGGTGACCTTCTGTTATCTCGCCCTCATTATTCACGGTTATGGTCGCAATCTCGGCCTATCCCTGCGCCAGCAGACCAGCACAATGGCCAGAGTACAGTGCGGTGACTTCGACGCCCGGGTGCCGGTCACCCGGGATGACGAATTCGGCCTGATTGCAGCCAGCACCAATCAGATGATCGGCGAGCTGAAATCTCGCAGCGACGAGCTCAACCTGACCCGTGACGTGGCCATCCTTGGCCTCGCCTCGCTGGCTGAGACCCGGGACAACGAGACTGGCGCCCATATCATCCGCACCCAGCACTATGTAAAGGCGCTTGCGCAATACCTCAGTCGCAGCGATTGGGATCGCTATCCGCTCGATGACGCCACCATCGACCTGCTGTTCAAGTCGGCTCCCCTGCACGATGTGGGCAAGGTGGGCATTCCCGACGCCATCCTGCTCAAACCGGACAAGCTGACCGACGAGGAGTTCGCCATCATGAAGCGCCACCCACAGATCGGCGCCGATGCACTGGCGAGTGCCGAGGCGCAGCTGGGCTCCAACTCCTTCTTGCGGCTGGCCCGGGAGATCTCCCTCACCCACCACGAAAAGTGGGATGGCAGCGGCTATCCCGCAGGGCTGGCGGGTGAGGCGATTCCCCTCTCCGGGCGTTTGATGGCGGTAGCGGATGTCTACGATGCCCTCATCTCGAAACGGGTCTACAAACCTGCTTTCAGCCATGAGGAAGCGAAGGAGATCATCGTGAAGGGGAGCAGCAGCCATTTTGATCCCGGCATCGTCGCGGCGTTTCTCGCCTGTGAGGCGCAGTTCAGGGAGATTGCCGCGCAGTTTCAGGATCACCACTGAGCAAGTACATCCCGACCAGCTTGCCCTGATGGCTGACAGGGCAACCGGCGTCATAAATTGTACACAAACAGGTCCAGCCATTGCCGGTTCAGCGCCATGCTGACGGCATTTGCCACGCCGCGCCTATATTGATATTTCCCTTTATTTACAGCTGTTTTTTGTCATTTTGTGATCCGGATTCGTGCCAATGACGCAACCGGGATCACAAGATGGCAGGAAAAGGCCGCAATTTGCCCTTCGGCGCCAATGATGGCTTCCAATGAAAGCGAGGTTTGCTATCATCCGGAGACATTTTTCATCTGTCGCCGGCTACAAAAGAATACCCTCATGTACACACAGTTCTTCGGCCTCTCGGAACACCCGTTTTCCATCTCGCCCAATCCCAAGTACCTCTATATGAGCGAGCGCCACGGCGAAGCCCTTGCTCATCTCAACTATGGATTGCAGGATGGCGGCGGCTTTGTGCTGCTGACCGGCGAAGTGGGCACCGGCAAAACCACCGTCTCCCGCTGCCTGCTGCAACAGCTGCCCGCCGAGACCGAGATCGCCTATATCCTCAATCCCTCTCTGACCGAACGGGATCTGCTGGCCGCCATCTGCGACGAGTTTCAACTCCCCTATCCCGAAGATGCCGGGATCAAGCGGCTGTTCGACCTTATTCGCGATCACCTGCTGGCCAACCTGGCGGCAGGCAAGCGCAGCGTGGTACTGGTGGATGAGGCGCAGCACCTGCTGCCCGGCGTACTGGAGCAGCTGCGTCTGCTCACCAACCTCGAAACCGACGAACGAAAACTGCTGCAGGTGGTGCTGATCGGTCAGCCCGAGCTGCAACAGATGCTGCGCCAACCCCTGCTGCGCCAGCTGGCCCAGCGCATTACCGCCCGCTATCACCTGCTGCCGCTCTCCCACAGCGATGTGGATGCCTACGTCCGCTTCCGGCTGCAAGTTGCAGGCTGCGTACAACCCATCTTCACCCCGCGCGCCATCAAGACGCTTCATCGCCTGAGTGGCGGCATCCCCCGTTTCATCAACCTCATCTGCGACCGCGCTCTGATCGCCGCTTTCGCCCGTGGCAGCTACAAGATTGTCCACAGCGATATCAGCCAGGCAGCCTTCGAGGTCAATGGCGTTCGGGACGAAGGAAGCTGGGCCTCCGGTCTGATGGTGACGCTGGCGGGCGCCCTGCTGGTGGCCACAGGCTGGTGGGGTTGGCAATTTTTCGGCGTGTTCCCCACCCGTCCGGTAGTCAAGGTCGAGGTGCCGGTCACCATCGACGAGACCGCCGAGCAGCAGGAGCAGCTGACCGAGGCGATCAATCAGGCCATCGACCCCGACAGCGCCATGCAGAATCTCTATCGGGTCTGGGGTTATGAACCGGAACCGTTCGACGCAACCTGTGACAACGCGCCCCGTGCCGGTCTGCGCTGTCAGGAGGGAGAGGCAAGCCTCGACGAGCTGCGCGCCCTGCAGTATCCCGCCATGATCACGCTCACTGACCAGACTGGCGGCCTCTACTACGCGACTCTGGTCAATCTGGGGCCGAACAAGGCCAGCCTGATGATCGGCGACCAGAACTGGCAGGTGGATCGCCAGTGGCTCAGCGACAACTGGGGCGGCAGCTACACCCTGCTCTGGCGCATGCCGAAAGGGGGCGTCAGCCTGATCGCCAGCAATGCCGGTCAGACCCAGATCCAGTGGCTCGACAACGCCCTGAGCCGTGCGCTGCAGCAACCCGAGCGCAAGGTGCGCCGTTTCGATGGCGAGCTCAAGAACAAGCTACAGCAGTTCCAGCGAGATCAGGGGCTCACCCCTGATGGCATCGCGGGCAGCAACACCCTGCTGCGTCTCAACGCCCTCTCCGGTGAACCCATGCCCAGACTGGAGGAGGCCTCCTGATGTCTACCCTGCTCAAGGCGCTGCGCCGTGCGCAGCAACCGCAACTCTCCGCCCATATTCCGGCCATGGGCTTGCCCATGCCCCGGGAAGAGGAGCGCAGCCCACGCCGCATCGGCTGGCTGCTGGCTCCCCTTGCCCTGTTGCTGGGGGCGGGCGCCAACTATGGCTGGCATCTGATCCACCTGCGCCCCATCGAGGAGAAGGTGGAGGTGAAAGAGGTGATCACTCCGCCCTTCGTGCGGGTCGAACCCAAGGCGATGGTGACCCGTCCACTGCCCCCGCCCCTGCCGGAGCCGGTGGCCCAACCCAGAGCAGTGGCCAAAAACGAAGGGACCAGTCAGGGGAATACCCCCGCGCTGAGTCTGGCCGAGCAGCTGATGAAAGCCCTCAATGAAACCCCATTGCAGGAGACGCCACACACCGCCAGCCAGAACGTGCAACCAGCCCAGTTGATGGCGCTGGGCTCGGCACCCCAGTCGGTGCGCCAGCAGGTACCGCAATTGAGCTATGGCTCTCATGTGTTCTCCTCCAACCCCGCCAAGCGGGCCGTAGTGTTCAATGGCCGGGAATACCGGGAGGGGAGCGAAATCGCCCCGGGGGTCGTGCTCGCTACCATCGACCAGCAATACATAGTGCTGCAGGTCGCCGGACAGAGCGTTACTCTCAAGGCGCTGCAGGATTGGCGAGGATGAGTACGCACCGTACCCTGATGTTTGCTGGCAAGCAGGATGCACCTCACCTGAGTGACACTTTTGTGAGCGTTCAAAGGTTTACGGTGTGATGAAATATCCATTTTTACGGTTTGGCGCGCCCCGACCCGTTGTGTCGCAGCCACTGGCCGTACACAATACGCAGCCGCCCCAGAGCCTGGAATTTGTTGATTAATATGACGCTACGATTCAGGGATGACATCTTGACCATGCTGCTGGCCCAGTGCCGGCGGCTTCCCATGACCAGAGTCACCCAGGTGGCCTTTCTGGCGCTGCTGATCATGCTGGCCCAGCAGAGCGCCGCCCTCACCTGGCGTCTGCTCACCCTGGCAAGCCCGCAAACCAGCCAACCGTGGCAACCCTCCGCCGTGGCGGTCAACGGCCAGAGCAACCCGCGCCTTGAACTGGGCGAGGTAAGCCGACTGGCGCTGTTTGGCAAGGCGCTCCCCAAGGCACAGGCCAAAGCCGCCGTGGCCGCCAATGCGCCGCGTACCCAGCTCAATGCCCAGCTCAACGGAGTGTTGGCAAGCTCGGATCCCGCCAAATCCATCGCCATCATCGCCATGTCCGGCATCCAGAACTCCTATGGGGTCGGTGACATGATTGACGGCACCCAGGCACGGATCCGGCAGGTCTATCCGGATCGGGTGATCATAGAGCGGGATGGCCGCGACGAGACCCTGATGCTGGATGGCGAGGAGTATGGCAAACCGCTGCCGCAGACCAACGCCGCCCCCCTTGGCTCCCTGCGCAGCGAGCTGATGGCCGATCCGGGCAAGATCACCGATTACCTCAATATTTCACCGGTTCAGGTGGATGGCCGCATGACCGGCTATCGCCTCAACCCGGGCAGCAATCCTGAGTTTTTCAACCAGAGCGGGCTGCAGGCCAATGACCTGGCCATCAGCATCAACGGGCTGGATTTACGGGACAACATGCAAGCCATGCAGGCGATGCAGCAGATGGCTGGCGCTACCGAATTGACAGTGACCGTCGAGCGACAGGGCGAACAGTTCGACATCTATGTGCGCTTGTCAGAATAATGATTTGGAGTCGTACCAATAATGACCACTAAAGGGAAAAGCTGGCGTCTGGCCACTATCGCAGCGGCACTGATGATGGCGGGCTCAGCCTGGGCCACCGAATACTCTGCCAGTTTCAAGAACGCCGATATTGAAGAGTTCATCAATACGGTGGGCAAGAACCTCAATAAAACCATCATCATAGAGCCCTCGGTGCGCGGCAAGATCAACGTGCGCAGCTACGACCTGCTCAATGAGGAGCAGTACTACCAGTTCTTCCTGAGCGTGCTCGACGTCTACGGCTTTGCCGTGGTGCCGATGGACAACGGGGTGCTCAAGGTGCTGCGCTCGCGGGATGCCAAGACCTCCGCCATTCCGGTGGTGGATGGCAGCAACCCGGGCATGGGCGACGAGATGGTGACCCGGGTCGTTCCGGTGCGCAACGTCTCGGTCCGTGAACTGGCGCCGTTGCTGCGCCAGCTCAACGACAACGCCGGTGGTGGCAACGTGGTGCACTACGAGCCCTCCAACGTGCTGCTCATTACAGGGCGCGCCGCCGTGGTCAACCGCCTGGTGGAAGTGGTGAACCGGGTCGACCGCGCAGGCGATCAGGATGTAGACATCATCAAGCTCAAGTTTGCCTCGGCGGGGGAAATGGTGCGGCTGGTGACCAACCTCAACAAGGATGGCAACCCCCAGGGCGGCACCGCCTCCCTGCTGCTCTCCCCCAAGGTGGTGGCCGACGAGCGCACCAACTCTGTAGTGGTGAGTGGTGAGCCGAAAGCGCGCGCCCGCATCATCCAGATGGTGCGCCAGCTCGACCGCGACCTGCAGAGCCAGGGCAACACCCGGGTCTTCTACCTCAAATATGGCAAGGCCAAAGATATGGTCGAGGTGCTCAAGGGGGTCAGCTCCAGCATCGAGGCCGACAAGAAGGGCGGCGGCGCAACCACAGGTGGCGCCAGCATCGGCGGTGGCAAGCTGGCCATCTCAGCCGACGAGACCACCAATGCGCTGGTCATCACCGCCCAGCCGGACGTGATGTCCGAACTGGAGCAGGTGGTGGCCAAGCTCGATATCCGCCGCGCCCAGGTGCTGGTGGAGGCGATCATCGTTGAGATGCAGGATGGCGACGGCCTCAGCCTTGGCGTCCAGTGGGGCAATGCCAACGGCGGTGGCACCCAGTTCACCAACTCAGGTCTGCCCCTCGGCAGCGCCATTGCGGCGGGCAAGGATTACCAGAATGGCAAGACCGACACCGCTGCCGGTCTGCTGAAAGAGTTCAACGGCATGGCCGCCGGTTTCTATCACGGCGACTGGGCCATGCTGGCCACGGCGCTGGCCTCCAATACCAAGAACGATATTCTCTCCACCCCGAGTATCGTCACCATGGACAACAAGGAAGCCTCCTTCAACGTCGGTCAGGAGGTCCCGGTCCAGAGCGGTTCGCAAAGCTCCACCACCAGCGATCAGGTGTTCAACACCATCGAGCGCAAGACGGTGGGCACCAAGCTGGTGGTAACCCCGCAGATCAACGAAGGGGATTCGGTGCTGCTCAATATCGAGCAGGAGGTCTCCAGCGTCGCCCAGACCCAGGCGACCGGTACTGCCAACCTTGGCCCCACTTTCGATACCCGTACCGTCAAGAATGCGGTGCTGGTCAAAAGCGGCGAAACCGTGGTGCTGGGCGGTTTGATGGACGAACAGACCAAGGAGCAGGTCTCCAAAGTGCCGCTGCTTGGCGATATTCCGGTGCTGGGTTATCTGTTCCGCTCTACCTCCAACACCACCTCCAAGCGCAACCTGATGGTCTTTATCCGGCCGACCATCTTGCGTGATGCCGACGTCTATACCGGTGTCTCCAGCAACAAATACAGCCTGTTCCGCGCCGAGCAGCTCAATGCCGCTTCACAGGAGGGGTATCTCACCTCCCCCGCCCGTCAGGTATTGCCTGCCTATGGCCAGGATGTGATGGTGTCGCCCGAGCTGCAAAAAGAGATCCAGAAGCAGATCAACGAGATGCGGAGCAGACAGCAAAGCACTGTCGAGACCACCACCCCGTTTGTGCAGAGTAAGCCCTGATGAGTGCCTACCATCTGGATGGAAGCGTCGGGCCTGCGCCACTGCCCGAGCTCCCCTTTGTCTTTGCCCGCAACTTCGGGGTGATCCTGATTGAGCGGGACGGCGCCCCCGTGCTGCAGTGCCGCCCCGGCGTCACCCCGCAGGCCCTGCTGGAAGTGCGGCGGGTCGCGGGTTGCAGCTTCGCGGTGGAGCAGCTCGACAACGAGGCCTTCGAAGAGCTGCTAATGGCCCACTACCAGCGCGACTCCTCCGAGGCGCGCCAGCTGATGGAAGATCTCGGCAACGAGATGGACTTCTTCGCCCTGGCCGAAGAGCTGCCCCAGAGCGAAGATCTGCTGGATGCCGATGACGACGCCCCCATCATTCGCCTCATCAACGCCATGTTGAGCGAGGCGATCAAGGAGGAGGCCTCCGATATCCATATCGAGACCTTCGAGCGGGCGCTGGTGATCCGTTTTCGCATCGATGGAGTGCTGCGGGAGATCCTGCGCCCCCATCGCAAGCTGGCCTCGCTACTGGTCTCGCGGATCAAGGTGATGTCGCGGATGGATATCGCCGAGAAGCGGGTGCCGCAGGATGGCCGTATCTCGTTGCGTATCGGCGGTCGCGCCGTCGACGTGCGGGTCTCCACCATGCCGTCCAGCTACGGCGAGCGGGTGGTACTGCGTCTGCTCGACAAGAACAACGTGCGCCTCGAGCTCAAGCAGCTGGGGATGACCGCGGCCAACCGCACCATCATCAGCGAGCTTATTCGCAAGCCCCACGGCATTATTCTGGTCACCGGCCCGACCGGTTCCGGTAAATCCACCACCCTCTATGCGGCACTGTCTGAAATCAACTCGCGGGATCGCAACATTCTGACGGTGGAAGACCCTATCGAATATGACCTCGAAGGGGTGGGCCAGACCCAGGTCAACACCAAGGTGGACATGACCTTCGCCCGCGGCCTGCGCGCCATCTTGCGCCAGGATCCGGATGTGGTGATGGTGGGGGAAATTCGAGATCTGGAAACCGCCCAGATTGCGGTGCAGGCCTCGCTGACCGGTCACCTGGTGATGTCGACCCTGCACACCAACACCGCCATCGGCGCCATCACCCGGATGCGGGACATGGGGATCGAGCCCTTCCTGCTCTCCTCGTCGCTCTTGGCGGTGCTGGCCCAGCGGCTGGTGCGCACCCTCTGCCCCGATTGCCGCGCCCCGCGCCCCATCACCGAGCAGGAGCGCATCGCCATGGGCATCGAGCTGGCTCCCGATCAGCAGGTGTGGCGTCCGGTCGGCTGCGAGCTGTGCAACCACACCGGCTACCGTGGCCGGACCGGTATCCACGAGCTGGTGGTGATCGATGAAGCGGTGCGTGAAGCCATTCACAGTGCCAGCGGCGAGCTCGCCATCGAGCGGCTGATCCGCGGCCACACCCCAAGCATCCGCCGTGATGGCATCGACAAGGTGCTCAAGGGGCAGACCAGCCTCGAAGAGGTGCTGCGCGTGACCCGGGAAGATTGAGATGGCGGCATTCGAATACAAGGCCCTCGACAACAAGGGGCGCAGCAAGAGCGGCGTGATGGAGGGCGACTCGGCTCGTCAGGTGCGCCAGCTGCTGCGCGAACAGGGGCTCACTCCCCTCGAGGTGAACGAGACCACCGAGAAGGCGAAACGGGAAGCGACCCGCTTCGCCCTGTTTCGTCGTGGTGCCAGCACTGCCGAGCTGGCCCTGATCACTCGCCAGCTGGCGACCCTGGTGGGGGCCGGTCTCACCATCGAAGAGGCGCTCAAAGCGGTGGCCGAGCAGTGCGAAAAGGCCCACTTGCGCTCTCTGGTGGCGACCGTGCGCAGCAAGGTGGTGGAAGGCTATTCGCTGGCCGACTCGCTGGGGGCTTTTCCCCATGTGTTCGACCAGCTGTTTCGCTCCATGGTGGCGGCCGGTGAAAAGTCGGGTCATCTGGAGAAGGTGCTCAACCGCCTCGCCGACTACACCGAGCAGCGCCAGCATATGCGTACCAAGCTGCTGCAGGCGATGATCTACCCCATCGTGCTCACCTGCGTCGCTATCGGGGTTATTTCGATCCTGCTTACCGCCGTGGTGCCCAAGGTGGTTGCCCAGTTTGAACACATGGGTCAACAGTTGCCGGGCACCACCCGCTTTCTCATCGGCACCAGCGAACTGATGCAGGCCTACGGCCTCTGGTTCCTGCTGCTGATCTTCCTTGGCAGCTTTGTCTGGCGCTGGTGGCTCACCGATGAAAAGCGTCGCCGACGCTGGCATCAGGTGCTGCTCGGCCTGCCGGTGATTGGCCGGGTCAGCCGCGGTCTCAACACCGCCCGCTTCGCCCGAACTCTAAGCATCCTCAATGCCAGTGCGGTGCCGCTGCTGGAGGGGATGAAAATCTCCGGCGAAGTGCTCTCCAACGACTTTGCCAGAATGCGCATTCTCGAGGCTGCCGAACGGGTGCGCGAGGGGACCAGTCTGCGCAAGTCGCTGACCGAGACCAAGATTTTCCCGCCCATGATGCTGCACATGATCGCCTCCGGCGAACAGAGCGGCGAGCTCGACAGCATGCTGGAGCGGGCGGCAGACAACCAGGATCGGGAGTTTGAATCCCAGGTCAACATCGCCCTCGGGGTGTTCGAACCCATGCTGGTGGTCTCCATGGCCGGGGTGGTGCTGTTTATCGTGATGTCGATCCTGCAGCCGATCCTCGAGCTCAACAACATGGTGAATATGTAAGTTTCCGGCGTTCGGCGACCCGTTGGCGGCCCGTCGAACCCACCCAGTGATCACTCTCTGATGGGCCATTCCATCTCATTCGTTACGGAGCAACTCATGAACAAACGTCGTCAATCCGGTTTTACCCTGCTGGAAGTCATGGTGGTCATCGTGATCCTCGGCATTCTGGCCAGTCTGGTGGTGCCCAACCTGATGGGCAACAAGGAGAAGGCTGACCAGCAGAAAGCGGTCTCCGATATCGTGGCGCTGGAAAACGCCCTCGACATGTACAAGCTGGACAACAACCGCTACCCGACCACCGAACAGGGTCTGGACGCGCTGGTGACCAAGCCCTCCATCGATCCGGCGCCGCGCAGCTACCGCGATGGCGGCTACATCAAGCGCCTGCCGCAAGATCCCTGGGGCAACCCGTACCAGCTGCTGAGCCCGGGCCAGTTCGGCAAGATCGACATCTTCTCCATGGGTCTGGATGGCGAAGCCGGTACCGATGATGACATCGGCAACTGGAACCTGAAGGATTTCCAATAAGTGATATGTCGCCAGCGCATTCACTCCGCCTTGCTGGAGCAGCCTGAATGAAGGCTGCGCCATCTGCTCGTCGCCAATCCGGCTTTACTCTGCTGGAAGTGTTGCTGGTCGCCATGCTGATGGGGCTGGTGGCTACCGCCGTCACCCTCAGCATGGGAGGCGCCAGAGGAGATCGGGAGCTGGACAAGCAGGCGCGCCGCCTGATGGCGACCCTGCAGCTGGCGCAGGAGTATGCGGTGATGGATGGTCGGCTGGTGGGCATTCGTATCGAGGATAACGGCTGGCAGTTTATGCAGCGTCAGGCCAAGGATCGCAAGTGGCTGGCCCTGACTGGCGACAAGCAACTTGGGCCGGTACAACTGGCCGAGAACATGACGCTGGCACTGGAGCTGGAAGGCTTTGGCTGGCAGCCCGATCCCGACGAGAAAACCGAACAGAAGCGCGACGAGAAGGAGCGCACGCCACAGTTACTTATTTTCCCGGGCGGCGAGCTGAGCCCGTTCGTGCTCACCTTCACCCAGCAGGATGAGGATGCCCACTACACCCGCATCGTCAAGGGGGACGAGTTCGGCCGCCTCACCCTGCTCACCGGCGATGAAGATGAAGAGGTGAGCGAATGAACGCTCGCGGCATGACGTTGTTTGAGAAAGGAGTCATGGTGGCGCTACTGCTGTGCCAACCTCACCCTCAACAGGTGGCACGATGAACGCCCGGGGCATGACCTTACTCGAAGTCATGGTCGCACTGGCCGTCTTTGCCATCGCGGGTCTCGCGGTAATGAAAACCGCCAGCGAACACCTCTCGGCCCTCAACTATCTGGAGCAGAAGACCCTCGCCACCTGGGTGGTGGAGAACCAGTTGGTGCAACAGAAGCTCGAGAACAAGTGGCCCGGCGACAGCTGGGTGGAAGGGGATGAGCAGATGGCGGGCAGCACCTGGTACTGGCGCTATCGCGGCGTTGCCACCGCCGACAACAACTTCCGGGCGCTCGATATGGAAGTGCGCACCGAGGCCAAGGCCGAGAACCCGGTCGCCATGATGCGGACCTATATCAGCCGATGACCCAGCACGTTGCCCGCACGCCTCGCCCCGTCCGTCACGCCGGTTTCACCCTGCTCGAAATGCTGGTGGCGATCGCCATCTTCGCGACTCTCAGCATGGGCGCTTATCAGGTGCTGCAAGGGGTGCTCACCAGCGACGAGGTAGCCAAGCGCAAGGAGGCCCGCCTCAACGAACTGCAGCTCGCCTTCACCCTGCTGGAGCGAGATATCACCCAGATGGTGCCGCGCAGCGGTCGCATCGAGGGGGAGAACAACAAGGTGCTGCTGGCGGCTTCCCGGTTCGGCCAGCAGAGCGATGACTGGGGCATGGCCTTTATGCGCAGCGGCTGGCTCAACCCGGACGGCATGCTGCCCCGCTCCCATCTGCAGCGGGTCGGCTGGCGCCTCAAGGATCAGAAGTTGGAGCGCCTGAGCTATCTCTATCCAGATCCGGTGATCGGCACCGAGCCGCACATCCAGCCGGTGCTGGCGGGAGTCACGGCGTTTCGCCTCTACTTCTTCGACAAAGGCAACTGGAAAGAGGAGTGGAGCCAGCGCAGCGTGCTGCCCCACGGGCTGGCAGTGGAGCTGGATCTGGAAGATTACGGCACCATTCGCCGTCAATTCCTGATTGGCGCCGGCGGCCAGCGCGCCGAAGAGAACAGCCAGAGCAGCAACCCCGACCAAGGTGGCAACAACAACAACAACAACAACAACAACAACGGGAACAACGGCAATACCAATGGCGGTAATGGTGACAGCCAGAACGGAGGGGGCGCCAATGCGGGCTAATCTCGCCGCTCCCGGTCGCCAGCGCGGCATGGCGCTGCTGGTGGTGCTGCTGATCCTCTCGGTGATGGTGATCATCGCCAGCAATATGAGCGGCCGCCTGCAGCTTGAGCTGCGCCGCACCGCCAACATCACCACCGGCAAACAGGCGTGGTGGTATGCCCTCTCGGCGGAAGCGCTGGTGAGCAAGGTGCTGACGCAGGATTTCAAGGACAACCCCGAGGTGGTCAACCTCAGCCAGAACTGGGCCCGCAAGAACACTGTATTTCCGGTGGACGATGGCCAGCTCAAGGGCGAGGTGACCGACCTGCAATCCTGCTTCAACCTCAACAGCCTGAGCGTGGCCTCCAAGGCGGGAAGCGGCGAGGAGCTGGCGCAGCAGCCCTATCCGGTGCAGGTGTTTCGCGAACTGCTCAAGCAGCTGGCGATGGATGATTACGAGGCAGCCCAGCTCACCGACGCCATCCGTGACTGGACCGACAAGGATACGGTGCTGGTCTCCAGCCTTGGCGCAGAGGACGCCTATTACGAGGGGCTCAAGCCCCCCTATCTGACCGCCAACCAGTGGATGCTGGGCAAGGACGAGCTGAGGGCGGTGCGCGGGGTGACGGCCAGGGTCTATGCCAAACTGGCACCCTATGTCTGCACCCTGCCAAGCGACAAGTTGAAGATCAATATCAATACCCTTGCCCCCCAGCGTCCCGAGCTGCTGGTCGCCCTCTATCTGGGCACTATCGGGCTGGATGACGCCAAGCGAGTGCTGAACGAGCGGCCACAGAAGGGGTGGAAAGAGAGCAAGCTGATGACAGACATGCTCGCTCCGGTCGATTCGGTGAAAGGACTCAAAGATGCGCTGGTGGTCAAGAGCGACTTCTTCGAAGCCCGAGTCGTGGCAGAGGTCGGCGACAACCGGGCCTGGCTCGAAACCCTGTTCCAGCGGGGCAAGGACAATAAACTGGTGATGCTGCGCCGCCTCAGTAGCGGCGCCGAATAAACAGCGCACCTGCAGGCCATCGCCCGCGGGTACGAGAGATGTTGGATGCAGCCTGCGGGCTGCGCACCGGTTGCCAGGGCGCACAACGCCCTTTGCAAACCGGTATCGCAGGAGAGAGATGCGTGAGCGAAAGTCTGGTCATCCGACTGGGGACCAATAAACAACAACCCGTGGCCTGGCTGGTCTGGTCGAGTCAGGAGCAAGAGATCATCGCCTCCGGCACCCTGCCCTCGGCCGATGCCCTGGGCGAGCTGCAGGAGCGGGCCGGTGGCCGCCCCGTGGTCACCCTGGTGCCGGGCAGCGATCTGATCTTCCGGCGCGTCACCCTGCCGGGTCGCTACAACCGCCAGTCAGCGGCGGCTCTCCCCTACCTGTTGGAGGAGCAGATCGCCTCCGACGTGGACGAGCTCCATCTGGTGGTGCTGGCCCACGAAGGGCAGCAGGTCGATCTGATGGCGGTGGATCGGCAGAAGATGGCCGAGTGGCTCGGCTGGCTCGATGCCGCAGGCCTCAAGAGCCTGCAACTGCTGCCCGATGTGCTGGCGCTGCCACAGGCCGCTGATGGCTGGTCTGCGCTGCAACTCGGCAATGAGTGGCTGGTACGCCAAGGCCCCTGTCAGGGGATCGTCGCCGACGAGCTACTGCTGGCCATCTTGCTGGCAACCGAAGCCGAGCCGGTCACCATCCACAGCCACACCCCGGTGCCCGCCATTGCCGCCGCCAACTGGCAGGCAGCGGAGCCCGAGCTCCCCATGCTGCTGCTGGCCAAAGGGGCGCTCACCTGCCGGGCCAACCTGCTGACCGGCCCCTACCGGCCCCAGACCGAATATGCCCGCTACTGGTTGCAGTGGCGCAAGGTGGCCATCACCGCCGGCCTGTTGCTGCTGGTGGCCCTCGGCCAGCGCGGGGTGCAGCTCTATCAGCTCACCGAGCAGGACAAGGCGCTGAAAGCGGAGATCCGCGCCGTCTATACCCGCATCTTCCCGGGTGAGAGCCGCATCGTGAACGTGCGCAGCCAGATGACCCAGCATCTGCAACAGATGGGACAAGCCCCGCAAAACGGCGTACTGCTGATGCTCACCGAGCTGGCCCCCACCTTTGCCGAAGTCCCCGGCCTCAAGCCGCAGGTGATGCGCTTTGATGCCAGTCGCCGCGAGCTGAGGCTGCAGGTGACCGCTCCCGGCTTTGCCGAGATCGAGCGGTTCCGCGAGCTGGCTGGCAAGCAATTCGAGGTACAGCAAGGCGAGGTGCGCAGCACCGAGGGCAAGGTAGAGGGCGCACTGGTGCTCAAGGGTAAATCATCATGATGGAAAAACTGCAGAGCTGGTGGCACGGCATCACAGCACGGGAACAGCGGCTGGTGGTCGCAGGCGGCGTTCTGCTGCTGGTTGGTCTCTTCTACTGGAGCGTCTGGCAGCCCATCGCCAACCGCATCGCGGAGCGGGAGCGGCAGGTGCAGAACCAGCAGCAGACCCTCGCCTGGCTCAAGGAGAAAGGTGAAGAGGTGCTGGCCATGCAGGGGGGATCGGGTCGCCATATCGACACCAGCGGCACCCTGGAAGGGGTGGTCAACCGCACCGCCTTCAACCACAAGATCAAGATTGCCCGGCTGCAACCCCAGGCGCAGGAGCTGCAAGTGTGGATTGACACAGTCCAGTTCGATGACTTGCTGCTCTGGCTCTCCACGCTGGTGGAGCAGCACGGCATTCAGGTTCAAATCATCGAGATCGCCCGCGAGGATCTGGCCCCGGGTCTGGTCAAGGTCAGACGTTTGCAATTGAGTCGTCCACAATGAAAAAACGCATCCTGATTGCCAGCCTGTTTCTGGCCGCCTATCTGCTCTTCCTGCTGGCCACCCTGCCCGCGGCACTGGTGGCTCGCCATCTGCCGCTGCCTGCCAACGTTGCCAACCTGCTGAAACTGGAAGGGGTGAGCGGCACCCTCTGGAGTGGCCAGATTGCCCGACTGCAATATGCCAGCGAATCGGTGAACCAACTGCGCTGGGATCTCAACGGCTGGTCGCTGCTGCGCTTCGCCCCCGAAGTAGCCATACGCTTTGGCGATCGCAACGGCCTCAATGGTCAGGGAGTGGTCGGCTGGAATGGCGCCGCCTTCGGCCGGGATCTAACCTTCAACGCCCCCGCCCCCTGGTTGCTGAGCCGGGTGCCGATGCGCCTGCCGATCCCGATCACCGTCAGCGGCCAGCTGCAGCTTAAAGTGGAGCAGTTTGCCCAGGGCAACCCCTGGTGTGACAACCTCTACGGCAACCTCGACTGGTACAACGCCAGTGCCGATACCCCGGCGGGCAAGCTGGATCTGGCCGACCCCGAGCTGAAGCTCACCTGCCTCGACTCCAAACTGGTGGCCGAACTCAAGCAGGGCTCGGATGCGGTGCAGACCATGGGTCGCCTCGAGCTGCAACCTAATGGCCAATACCTGTTCCAGGGCACCCTTAAACCGGGCCCGGCACTGCCACCGCAGATGCAGCAAGGGCTCCCCTTCCTCGGACAGCCCGACAGTCAGGGCCGCTTCCCCCTGCGCTATCAGGGGCGGATCTAACCCTGCTGCGACAAGGCCCCGGAGTATTTCCGGGGCCTTTATCCGCTAATAACCTGCTCCTGTTACCAATATTTGCTTATCTCTCGGCGCAACGCTTCGGCGGTTGCCTGACCGCTTTCCGATGCCAGTGCCCGTCCGGCGATAAAGGTCTTGGCCCGGATCCCTTCAAACAGATGGATATCTTCCGGCACGATACCACCGGTGATCGACAGCTCCAGCCCCAGTTCGGAGAGTGCCCGCATCTTGCTCAAATCGGCCTGGGTCCAGCTGACCCCGGCCAGCTCGGCATCCCGCGAACGGTGATAGATAGCCTGGGTGATCCCCATATCGGCCCACTGTTTGGCATCATCCAGCGTCCAGTTGCCATAAATCTCGATCTGGATCTCCCCGCCGAACTCATCCGCGACTTTCTTGCAGGCAGCAATGGTGGCGACGTGCGCGGCAGCCGATACTGTGATCCAGTCAGCCCCTGCCGAGAAAGCCATACGGGCCAGAATGGCGCCACCATCGGTGGTCTTCATATCGCATACGATGATGTGATCAGGATGACGCTCGCGCATGGTGCGTACCGCAGACATGCCTTCCGCAAAGGCGAGAATCGTGCCGACCTCGATGACCTCGACATAACCGGCGACGCGATCGGCAATATCCACGGCGGTAGCAAGATCGGTAGAATCCAGAGCAATCTGTAACATGGGTTTGGTCATACTATATTTCCTCAATTTAAAACCTTGGCAGGATTGATTGGTCCATTGATTTAAAGTCGATAAAGGGCCGTAACCTGACGTCACTAACATAAATAGATGGGCAATTTAAATAACGGATTGACTAATTAGCGCTGGCCGTAATAGGCATTCTCACCATGTTTTCTGAAATAGTGTTTGTCAGACAACTCCTGCGCAATATGGATGGCCGGATTCAACGCTCTGGTTGCCAGCGCCATGGTGGCTACTTCCTCCAGCACCAGCGCATTGTGCACCGCATCCAGTGCACTCTTACCCCAGCAGAAGGGGGCATGACCAGTGATGACCACGCCTGGCAAGGCCTGCGGATCCAGATCCCGACGCTGAAACTCTTCGACGATGACATTGCCGGTATTTTTTTCATAATCAACGCGGATTTCATCTTCAGTCAGCGGACGAGTACAGGGAATATCCCCATAAAAATAATCGGCGTGTGTGGTGCCCAATGCCGGAATATCCATGCCTGCTTGTGCCCAAATAGTTCCATGACGGGAATGAGTGTGCACAATTCCGGAAATACCCTTGAATGCCTTATATAAAACCAGATGGGTTGCGGTATCACTGGATGGGGATAAATGCCCCTCGACGATCTGGCCTTCCAAATCAACGACCACGATATCGTCAACGGTCATATTGTCGTAAGAGACCCCCGATGGCTTGATGGCCACCACGCCTAGGCTGCGATCAATCTGGGATACATTGCCCCAAGTCAGGGTAACCAGACCGTATCGGGGCAACAGCAGGTTGGCCTCCAATACCGCCTCTTTCAATGAGTTGTACATTTCGTTCTCCTGGGCCCCTTACGGGGCCGCGTTGGGTGCCTCAGACCACTTGCGCCAGCGCCTGATCAATGACGTTGAATACATCTGCCGTGCTCTGGCACGCTCGCAGCTTGTCGAGGTTGATCCCGCTCTCGCTGTTTTCATCCTCCAGCACCTGAGTCACCTCCATAAGTCCCTCCATGTGTTCATCCGAGGTACTGCCCGCCAGCGTCACCAGCACGTCCACCGGCTCCTCTTCCCCTTCAAATTTCACCGGCGTAGTCAGGGTGACCAGTGCAAACGCCGTGCGATTGACTCCATCCTCCGGCCTTGCATGGGGCATCGCGAATTGGGGGGCAATCACGATATAGGGCCCCATCTTTTCAATGCTGCCGATGATCGCATCGTGGTAACGCGGCTCCACGGCACCGGAGCGGATCAGCATGTCGGTGCCCAGCTTGATGGCGTTGCACCAGTCGCTGGCGGCCGCGTTGAGCAATACAGAGTTGTTTTCCATCAGAGATTGTTTGAATTTCATCTTGTTCTCCTTGCCCGCGGCCACATGCAGCGAGACTCATCGGCTTAATTTGCAAAGTTGTTCTTGATGATGCCCAGCAGTTCATCACCAAACGAATTGGGGTTGAGCATGTTCTGCACGCCCAGCACGAACTTGCCCTCACCGGGGCTCATCTCGCCGGCCAGATGCTTGGAAGAGACGATGATGTCGGTGGTCTGCAGCTTGGTTTTGTAATCGGCCACGGCGCAGGAGTCCATGACATGGGGCACGCCACGCTGTTCGAGAAACTTGCCGATCTTCATCTTCATCATCATGGATGAGCCCTGACCGTTGCCGCATACCGCCAGGATCCGCACTGCATGTCCCCCTTTGGCACTCTCGGCTGGCGAGGCTGGCAGATCGGCCGCGTCTTCTGCCACGGCAGCACTCGGGACAGCCATATCCTCTTCCATCCGCAGGGTGCGGGAAGCGAAGTACATATAAAGCCCGGCGCCAGCCAGTAACACCACGAAGAACAGGGAAGATAACGAGAGGCCCTGCATGATCACCGGGAATACCAGCGCCCAGTCAGCCATCCCCATCCAGCCATTGAAGCTGGTGCCATTGACCGCGAACAAGTGGATAGCCCAAGCAGAACCAAACACCTCGATGATCCCCATGACGAAGCAGATCTTCATCACCGCTCGCCAGCCGCCAAAGTGGTTGGCGAACACCCCTATGGTGGCGTTGGAGAAGAACATGGGAATGAAGCCCGGGATAATCATGATGGGCGCCTGGAATGCCAGCAGGGCAAGCACAGCAAGGAACTGACCGATAGCCCCCCACATGAAGCCAAAGACCATGGCATTCGGCGAGTAGGCGTAGATAGCGGCGCAATCGATTGCCAGGACGGCGTTGGGAATGACCCGTTCGGAGATCCCCTTGAAGGCCTCGGAGAGCTCGGCAACGAACATCCGCACCCCCACCACGATGACCTGAATGGCGACCGCAAACTTGAGACCGGTTTCGAGAATGTAGATGGACCAGTGAGTCTGACCCGCCATCTGTTGCAGATTATCGAGGCCAAACGAGAGCAGGATGATACCGAAGAAGATGGTCATCACGATGGCGGTCGCCGTGATGCTGTCGTGGAAGATGTGCAGCCACTTTGGCAGCTTCAGGTGATCGACGCTCTCTTCTTTATTGCCCAGTTTCGGAGCCACCTTGGTGGCAATCCAAGAAGCGACCTGTTGCTGGTGGCCGATGGAGAACCCCGCCCCGCCTGTCACTTCCTGAGTCGGCTTGAACATGATGTTGGAGGAGATCCCCCAATAGAGCGCCATGATGACGGCGGAATAGAGGATGGTTTCCCACATCGAGGCCCCCATCACCATATAGAAGACCGCGATCAGACCTACCTGCTGAAACATGATGTGGCCAGTCAGCATGATGGTGCGGATCCCGGTATAACGCCGCAGCAACACCAGCAGAATATTGAGGGCGAGGGCCAGCAATACCGCATATCCGACCCAGGAGTAGTTCTCTCCCATGGTTTCCATGGTCGCCATCATGGTGGTGTAGGGATCAATCACTGAACCGGTGAGGTGATGATATTCCGCAATCTTGTCCACCACCGGCTTGAAGCCGGCCACCAGCGTACTGGCGCCCACCTGCACCAGCATGAAACCGACGATGGTCTTCACCGTCCCCTTGACGACCGTCGTGCCATCCTGCTTGAGCAACAGGTAGCCAATACAGGTCACCAGCCCCAACAGCAGGGGTGCCTTGGTCATCACCTGACTGTAAAAGATGTAAAAAGCGTTGTAGAGGGTTTCCATATTTATGCTCCGTCCAGATGAGGACAACTCATGGCTATTGGATTGGTGCGGACATCTCACCATTCATATGGGCATTGCTTTACCTGACGCCCCGCGAGCAGATTCAACTGCCACTACTCACTATCAAACTTAAAATAATCATACATAATCACATCGTGATTTATTGTGATGAAGATCGAGGTCGAGAGAATCTCTTTTTTCCACCATCTGGATGTAAAATTTCGGTTAAAAGGGTACTCAAAGCTGCATGAAAGGATTCAAAGAATCCCTATAAATAGACAAAAAACAAATAAACACAATAAATACAATCACTTAAAAATGTACTCATCTCTTGATTGTGATATGCCGCAATTAATCTCACATAACAATCACCACAATCATTGATAATCACAATGGTGGGTAATATAGTCATAACCAATCAAAGCAAATCACTGACTCGCAACCATGCAAGTCATGTCATCACCCGATGAATCACCACTGTGTGAACCATCCAAATCAGAAAGGTATGTGAGATGAGCAAGATTGAAGAAATCACCCGTGAATCGTGGATCCTCAGCACCTTCCCCGAGTGGGGCACCTGGCTGAATGAAGAGATTGAGCAGGAAGAGGTCAAACCGAATACCTTCACCATGTGGTGGCTGGGTTGCACCGGTATCTGGCTGAAGTCTGCCGGCAATACCAACATCTCCATCGACTTCTGGTGCGGCACGGGCAAGCGAACCCATGGTAATCCCTACATGAACAAGCAGCACCAGATGATGCGGATGGGGGGCGTGCGCAAGCTGCAACCCAACCTGAGAACCTCACCTTTCGTGCTCGATCCTTTCGGGATTAAAGATATCGATGCAGTGCTCGCTACCCACGATCATGCCGACCATATCGACGTCAATGTGGCGGCTGCCGTGCTGCAAAACTGTGGTGAGCATGTGAAGTTCATCGGCCCGAAAGCCTGTGTCGACCTCTGGTTGCGCTGGGGGGTGCCTGCCGAGCGTTGCGTGGTGGCCCGCGTAGGTGACGAGATCCCGGTGGGCGATATCGTGATCCAGGTACTCGATGCCTTTGACCGTACCGCGCTGGTCACCCTGCCGGCGGGGGTCTCCTCCACCGACAAGAGCATTCTGGATGGCATGGATGATCGGGCAGTGAACTATCTGGTCAAGACATCCGGGGGCAACCTCTACCACTCGGGTGATTCTCACTACTCCAACTACTACGCCAAGCATGGCAATGACTACCAGATCGATGTGGCGCTGCTCTCTTATGGCGAGAACCCCCGCGGCGTGACCGACAAGATGACCTCATCAGACATCTTGCGGGCCGGGGAGTCCCTCAACACCAAGGTGGTGATCCCGTTCCACCACGATATCTGGGCCAACTTCCAAAGCGATCCCCGCGAGATCGAAGTGCTCTGGAACATGAAAAAAGATCGCCTCGGCTATCGCTTCAGCCCCTTCTTCTGGCAAGTCGGTGGCAAATACACCTTCCCGACCGACCAGAGCAAGCTGCACTACCAGCACCCGCGCGGGTTCGATGACATCTTCATCGACGAGCCGGAGCTGCCTTACAAATCTTTCCTGTAAGCACGCCCTGTCAGACGTCGGGTAATACGAGGGAGGGTGATGGAGATGGGCCAGCAAGGCGTCATCTCAATCACCCCCTCTATTGCCCCCACCTCACCGGATAACAAGAAGATCAGACGATGCGCTATCACGCCCTGGCCCTCGATCTCGATGGCACCACCCTGACCAGTGCTCACACCATCATGCCGGCCGTCAAAGAGGCCATCATGAGGATCAAGGAGCAGGCCACCGTCATGCTGGTCACCGGCAGACACCACACTGCCGCCCACCCCTATCACCACGAATTGGGACTGACTACTCCCATCATCTGCTGCAACGGCACCTACGTTTACGACTACGACCAACGTGCCGTACTGGCGGAGAACGCCATTCCCCATCAGCTGGCACAACGCTTTATCGCGCTGGCAAAGGAGCACCGGCTCAACCTCGTCATGTATGTCACTGACCGCATGGTCTACTCCGCTCATCAGCCGGTGCGCTACGTGGCGGCCCTGCAGCAGTGGGCCAGCGGCTTTGCGCCGCCGATCCAGCCGCAGGTAGCCAGCGTTGACTCGTTTGAAGAGGTGCTGGCCAACAGCAGCCATGTCTGGAAATTCGTGGCCGAGGGAGAGATCGCCGCCATTCAGGCCTTCTCACATCACCCCTGGGTACGCGAACACTTCAGTGGCGAGCAGTCATGGGCCAATCGGGTCGATTTTGCCCGCCGCGGCAACAGCAAGGGAGCGCGACTGCAGGATTATCTGGACCAGCAAGGGATCAGTCCGGCACGACTGGTCGCCATCGGCGACAACCACAACGACACCTCCATGCTCTGCCTCGCAGGGATGGGCATCGCCATGGCCAATGCCGAGCAGGAGGTCAAACAGATGGCCAACCGGGTCACCTGCGAGAGCAACGACGAGGGCGGGATCCTCGAGGTATTGAACCGCTATTTCCCTATCTGAATGCAGGAGCTTGTATGCACCACTTTGACCATGCCTTACGCCTCGGCCTTTATGAAAAAGCGATGCCCTCTGCACTGGAGTGGCAAGAGAAAATTTTGTCGGCCAAGGAGCTTGGCTTTGATTTCATCGAGATATCCATTGATGAATCAGATGAAAAACTGCAACGGCTCGACTGGTCAGATAGCGAAATCTATCGGCTCAGACGCCTGTGCGAGCAGCACAGCTTGCCGTTGCACTCCATGTGCCTGAGCGCCCATCGCCGCTTTCCGTTTGGTTCGCAGGATCCAGCCATCCGCGCGCAGGCGGCCATCATCATGGAAAAAGCGATCAATCTGGCGTACAAGCTTGGCATTCGCTGCATCCAGCTGGCGGGCTACGACGTCTACTACGAACCGCAAAGCGACGAGACCCACCGCCACTTCATCGAAGGAATGCTGGCAGCCGCCAAGATGGCGGAACGGGCAGGCATCATGCTGGGTGTGGAGATCATGGATACCCCCTATCTCAACTCCCTCAGCAAATTCGAGGTGCTGAAAAAGCAGATCCCCTCCCCCTACTTCATGGCCTATCCGGATGTCGGCAATATCACCGGCTGGAACTATGACACCTGCACCGAGTTTCAATTGAGTGCAGACCATATCGTGCAGATCCACCTCAAAGATACCCGCAAGGTAACGGCCAATGGCAGCGGGCAGTTCCGTGATCTGGTCATTGGCGAAGGAGAGGTCGACTTTGCCGCCATTTTCCATACTCTGGCAAAAATCGGTTACAACGGCCCCCTGGTGCTGGAGATGTGGGCCAAGGATGAAGCGTGGGCCAGCAACCTGAAAACGGCCAAAGCGCGACTGGTCGAACACGCTCGGCAAGCCGGTCTGGCGCTTGCCTGAACGCCCGTTATCAGAAGAGTAAACAAGGTTGCTGTCATCGACACCTATGCGCGATATAATCACCACCCAATCAGATTCAATCATCATCAGGCATGATATGACAGAAGCACATCGCCATAACGCCATTTTGGAACTGCTCAATCAGAAACGTCATCTGTCGGTCAACAGCATAATGCAAGCCTTTGATATTTCTCCGGCCACTGCGCGCCGCGATATCAACAAGCTCAATGACTCCGGCAAGCTGCGCAAGGTGCGCAACGGGGCCGAAGCCCTGATGCAGGCCAGAAAGGCCCACTGGTCTCCTCTCGACAGCAATGAAAGCCTCAATCACAGCGAAAAGGTGCGCATCGCCCAGGCGGCAGCAGCCCTGATCAAACCGGGGGAAAGCGCGGTCATCAACTGTGGCTCCACCGCCTTCGTGCTGGGTCAGGAGATCTGCGGACAGGATGTTCAAGTCATCACCAACTACTTCCCGCTCGCCAACTACCTGATCGAGAATGACCATGACGGCGTGGTGATCATCGGCGGTCAATACAACAAGTCGCAATCCATCACCCTGGCACCGCAGGACGAGATCTCCTCCCTCTATGCCGGGCACTGGATGTTTACCAGCGGCAAGGGCGTGACCGCCGATGGTCTCTACAAGATGGATATGCTGACCGCCATGGCGGAGCAGAAGATGCTCAACCACGTCGGCCGACTGGTGGTACTGGCTGACAGCAGCAAGGTGGGACAACGGGCAGGCATGCTGTTTTGCGCCGCCAGCAAGATCGACATTCTGATCACCGGCAAGGATGCGGATAAAGAGGTTATCGAGCAGATCAAAGCCAAAAATGTGCAGGTCATTCTGGTCTAGGACATAAAGTGCCGCGGCGCTTTGTCGGCGCCTTCATTCAAGGCCATTTTCGGCCAGAAACCGCAGATACAAAAAAGCCCAAGCGGGTGACCGCTTGGGCTTTCTCTTTGAATATGGCGGAGGAGGTGGGATTTGAACCCACGGATGGTCGCCCATCGCCGGTTTTCAAGACCGGTGCATTCAGCCGCTCTGCCACCCCTCCGAACGGCGTGCATACTACGCTAAGCCCTTGTTCATATGCAATACATATTTCCTGTGGGATAGTGTGCGGGAGCAAAATGGCAGGTGGCTTGAAATTGTTCCTCGTCATCCCTATTTGTTCTACATACAATGCGTAAACATGCAGTAACAAACAGCGATCACGAGGCGGCTGCTCGCCGTCTCACCCGGACATCAAGAGGACACCCAAGATGGATACCCGTTCTATCTACACTGGCACCCAAAGTGCCGTACGCGATACCAACAAGGTGCTGCGTAACACCTATATGCTGCTCTCCCTCACTCTGGGCTTCTCTGCCGTGGTGGCGGGGGTCGCTACCGTGATGAACATGCCGCCGCTGCACTGGGCCGTGTTCCTGATCGGTGTCTACGGTCTGATGTTCCTGACCGAGAAGAATCGCAACAACGGCATGGGGCTGGTCTTCACCTTCGCCCTGACCGGTCTGCTGGGCTATAGCCTGGGCCCCATCATCAACATGTACATGAACAATGGTGGTGGCGAGATCGTGATGACTGCCCTTGGCGGCACCGCGCTCACCTTCTTCGGCCTGTCGGCCTATGCCCTGACCACCAAGCGTGACCTCTCTTTCATCGGCGGTATGCTGTTCGTCGGTTTCTGGGTACTGCTGGTGGCCATGATTGCCAACATCTTCCTGCAGATGAGCGCCCTGAGCCTGGCTCTGTCCGCCATGTTCATGCTCTTCTCCTCCGGGGCCATCCTGCTGACCACCCAGCAGATCGTGCGCGGCGGCGAGACCAACTACATCTCCGCCACCGTCACCCTGTATGTCTCCATCTACAACATTTTCCTGAGCCTGCTGAGCCTGCTTGGCGGCAACCGCAACTAATCAAAAACCCCGCTTCGGCGGGGTTTTTATTGGCGCCGATTTTTGTCAGGATAAGTTGTAAATCAAGGATATGAAGCGAAGTGGCCCTGAT